>JAIUOG010000180.1 GCA_020161725.1 Pseudomonadota bacterium | reverse complement strand
GTACTTTGCGTTGTTTATCGACTTCTTTTTCTAAAATAGCTCTCACTGCCGCAATAGAACGCTCAAAGGGTTTTAAGGTGCTATAGGAAATACTCGCTCGCGCCACCGTGTCAATGTCTTCGTTAGGCGCTGGTGGCTCCATCACAAAACCAGGCGCATTAAAGACCTGAGCAAAACGTCTAATACGTTTATCCAAATTAAGCAAGGTGCTATCTGAGGGTTTTTCAACGCATAAATATTGGTTTACCTGCATTTTTTTAGCAGGCTTGGGCGCCGCATAAAACATCCGAGCACGAATAATTTTAGAGCGCCAAAAAATATGTGCGTCACCTTCCCGCTGATCTCTTAAATCTAACAAGTCAATACGTGAACGCTTTTCAATGGAAGCATTACGCGTATCAGAATAGTTGTTAGTCATGCTGCCAGCATTCACTTGGAATCCACTGACGCTGGTTGCATAGGTTTCACCGGCGGTTTTATTAAAGAATTCCCAGGTATCGGTGGGATCTTCCATCTTCATACAAATTTTAATGTTACAGTTAGCGCCGATGGAGGCTGCCTCTTCTTTAGAAGCCTTTTGGAACGCTGGTAAATCTTGCCCTGCAAAAATGGCAGAGAACCCTAAAGAACGCGCTTGTGCTGGTACCACCGCAAAGCCTGGAACCGCATAGTAACCATACTCGTCCATGATGCAAACATAAGGTGTCGGCGAATTGGTGGGTTTGCGCAAAATCACATCGCGATAATCACCTTCAACTTCATCACCTAAGCCTGCGGCCATCATCGCTTTGAGTGACGCAATAATAATCTTTCCTAAGTTTGATAATTCTTCAGGTGACTTTTCAAGTGCCGGTAACAATACAACTAAGATGCGTCGATTTAACACCACGTCCTTAAGATCGACTTCCGCTAAATTGGTACGCACAATATGCGAATAGGTATCTGCGAGCGAGCTAAATGTACGACCTAATTGCATGGTAATAAACCCATGCTGTTCTCGCACCTCCCCTGCCTGATTACCTTTTTTCGATTTATTGTAACCTGGTAAGTTGTAGATATAGTTATCTATTGGATCTAAAAATGCAGGATTTAAAGAATCTAATGGAACCGATTCACGTTCATTGATAGGGAATCGTCTATCAACAACAATCTGCTCCAGCTTTTCTAACATAAAATAACTACGAATCAAGTTAGCATCTAATAGGATGTGGCCTTCATCTCGCATACCGACTAAAATTTTCATTAAGGCTTCTACGAAAGAAATGGCGCGACCTTTCCACATGTCGCCGTCACCGCCGCCGCCGCCTGAATCCATCAAGCTTACAACCAGCTGGGTTAACATACTGGAAGAACCCTGACAAAACGGGTTTAAAGTATTCGATAATCTTTTTTCTTGAGGGCCAATAATATCACGGGCACCGGTCATGAAGTTAATCAGTAATAAATCATCTTCCCGCCCCATGCTTCGAACCATAGAGAAGACTTTTGCGAATAAGGAGTTATCCCCCTTTCCATCGACATAAATAAAACCACTTGCTTGTACTAATGCATTATAAGCCAGTGAAACTAAGGCTTCCGTTTTACCACTACCGGTTGAACCAAAAATAAGAGCATGTGTCCGCAAATCATCATTAGCAAACCAAAGTTCTTCATTGGTTTTCCTGTCATTACCAAAAAAAGCAATACCACGTGCGATGTTGGGTGTGCCTAGCCCTGGTTTTAAGTCATTATAATCTTTAACATGGGCAATTTTGGGTAAACGAAAGGGAAGCTTTTGTTTGCGTGAAAAACTATACAAGAAGAAGAAAAAGCCAAGAAGAAAAACAAGGCTTGATACTTCTGATAGATAATAAGAAACAGCAGCCAATGAAACTAATACAATTGAAATATTAGTTGGATCAGCAAAAAAATCTCCCATTCTTTGACCTAGGGTTCTTGTATCCCTAAGCAGCATGGTTGGGTCAATTTCATTCCTAGAATCAATACCGCGCATTATTTCTCTAACTCCTGCATTTCTCGAGGGGTAAGTTTCACCTCTCTAATTGCAATTTCTAAAGCCTTGATAGCCTCATCAATCATTGGGACTAAGGAACGCCTTTTCATTTCTTGCTCTGCTCGCCAATGTGCAAAAGGACCACCCACTTCTACATAAGGAGTTTGTCTACCTACACAATTAAGCATATACCATAATCGTCTATCTAGGGTCTTTAACCATAAAAATTCGGCACTAGGCACTACCCCATCTTCTCTTGATGCTTTTATCAAAGACGCCATAATAGTCAAAAGATAAGCATGCCTTTGAATAATTTCCTGCACATTTTCTGCATTTTGATATTTTTTTAATATGGGTCTTGCTACGCTAAAATCAGGTTTACCAATAGCACAAGTTTTATTAAGCGTATCTAGTATAAGATTAGCAGAGTTTCTATCTCTATTCATTCTTGCCATAAAAGCTGCGGCTAAAGCAGCCACATGAGGTGGACAGCGATCGAAGCCATCCCAATAAGGGCCTAATTGCAATGTAAATACGCGTTTGGCATCACCCTTTTTTATACCCGCAGTCATTTCTAGCCCTGGCAAAGGATTATCTAATAATAAGTCATCTTTTTTTAAAAGATTATATTTTTTAGCAAACTCCATCGGACTCATTGCCATAGCCCAGGGGCCTTTATTCAAATCCTGACTAACGAGGTCTTCTTTCACAATAGGCATAATTGCCTTCCAATTGTATTGCTCTTGCGCCCTTAAGGTTTTCATATTATGTGCGCGACGAAATTTAAGTGTAATATTGGATTTATATAAG
>JAIUOG010000179.1 GCA_020161725.1 Pseudomonadota bacterium | reverse complement strand
TGATAAATTAAGCGCCTCTTCTTACAAACCAAAACACCTCATCAATGGATATGGCCCCACGGAAAATACAACTTTTAGCTGTACGTATGACATCAATCACAAAGAAATTGAACAGCTTATGACTGTTCCTATTGGAGCTCCTTTTGCCAATCGAGTTGCTTATGTCTTGGATTTGCATCTTAATTTAATGCCCATGGGTGCCACAGGCGAGCTCTATGTCGGAGGGGCAGGCTTATCCCAAGGCTACCTAAATAAAAATGAATTAACCACACAAAAATTTATTGTAAATCCCTTTCAAACTAAGGAAGAAAAGCGCACCAATCAAAATATGAGGCTTTATAAAACAGGAGATTTAGCACGTATTCTATCCAATGGGCTTATCGAATGTTTAGGGCGAAATGATTTTCAAGTCAAAATTCGTGGTTATCGCATCGAAGTCACCGAAATTGAAAATGCCTTAGTCAATCATCCCGATATCCACCAAGCGGCTGTCATTGAAAATAGGCTAATTAATCCAGAAGAAAATGTCTCACCTTACTTAATTGGTTATTTTGTGGCAGATAATCCTATTGACGAACTTACATTACGAAATTTTTTATTACATTCGCTACCTGAATATATGCTACCCACCCTCTTTGTTTATATGGAAGATTTCCCTACCACAGCCAGCGGAAAATTAGACATTAAGGCGTTGCCTAAGCCCTCAAAAGAGAAAAATAAACAGGTTGGGGCTAGAAACGAACAAGAACATTTAGTGCTCGCGGCCTTTGTTAAAATTCTAGGCCTAGAAAATATCAGTATTCATGATGATTTCTTTTTGATTGGCGGTAATTCAATTAAAGCCATTGCCTTAGCTGCCCTACTTCAATCGCATTTTAAAATTACCGTAAATGATATTTTTAATAAAAAAACACCAGAAAAGATTGCTGAAAATATTATTTATTCCAAAAATGATTTAAGCCATCAATTAAACAAAGTGAAATTGCATTTCCAGCAGAAAAAAGATGAAGCAAAGATTTATAAAGAGGCAAAAGAGAAAATTGAAGCTTATGAAGAATCCATCTTCAAGGAAAAAATCGCCTTTAGCTCCAAAGCCATCCAAACCATTTTACTGACAGGCGCCACAGGCTATTTAGGCATTAATCTTTTATATCAAATCTTAGAAACAACGAATTACAGGGTCTTGTTGTTAGTGCGAGCAAACTCGGTAGATGAAGCTTATGCACGAGTAAATAAAAAATATCAATTTTATTTTGAGAAGTCCTTAGATGAACAGTATTCTTCTCGATTTAATGTATACCCAAGTGATTTAGAAAAAGAAGATTTAGGTCTAAATTCGACTGATTATCAGTTTTTAATGAATCAAACCGATTCGATCATTCATTGTGCTGCGCTAACAAAACACTATGGTGAATATGATAAGTTCTATGCTGCCAATGTGAAAGCAACGATTCATTTATTAAAATTAGGCATGCTTACAAAATCAAAGGATTTTCACCATATATCAACCTTATCAGTGCTCGATAATAGCTGTGATAATCAAGAGTTCCTATCAGAAGATGATGTCATTTCCAAATTGGATAACCAATCGAATATTTACATCAAAACCAAACATGAAGCTGAAAAAGAAGTCTTAGAGTTTAGAGACAAAGGGCTTAACGTCAATATTTATCGTGTAGGAAATTTAGCATTCATTGCCATGAATTCAAAAACGCAAGAAAACATAGAAGATAATGCCTTTTTTAGTCGTATGAAATGTTTAGTTCAATTAAATGCGATTGCAAAAGAAATTAGTACAGAAGAAATATCACCTGTCGATTTTACAGCACGCTCCATACTTAAGCTCATGGATAAAAAAGAATTAACTAATAAGGTATTTCATTTATTTAACCCCAATTTATGTGATGTTACCGAGTTTTTTTCACTACAGACCCTTTCAACAAAGATCCTAAGTATTAATGAATTTGTGGATTTATTAGCATCAAGTTTAACAACTTCAACTAAACATCATGAGCTGATTATGCGATATATGTTGCATCAGGGCTGGCTTGCTGGCGAACATCGGGCACAAGTTGTGCATCATGTTTTACAAAAAAGGACAAATTCTTATTTAGAGCACCTGGGCTTTCAATGGCCTATTATTAGCAAAGAAGCCTTTTGGTCTTTTATTGAAAAATCGTATCTCCATTACTTGTAATTGAGGCTATATGAGAAAAAAGGAAACGGTCGGAAAGGAAATATTTGAAGCGCTGAATAAAGTGGTTTCCTTTATTCCTGCACCCATTTATTGGGAAAATACCGATTCCATCATAATGGGTGCTAATAAGCATGTTTTAACGGCAATTGGTATCAAATCACTTGATGAATATGTAGGTAAATCGCTTTATGAACTTTATCCAAAAGAGATGGCTGACAATATCAAGTTTCATAATGAAGATGTCATGCGAACCAAAAAAACATTGTCACAAGAAGAAGCGATTACTGATCTAACCACCAAGGAAATTCGCTATTATCAAGCCGTTAAATCGCCCCTTTATGATGAAAGAGGTACTGTAATCGGTGTCATTGGAACTTCGATTGAAATTACCGATAGAAAGAAAATGGAGATAGCATTACATGACTCTCAAGTTGCTGCGGAAGCAGCCAATGAAGCAAAATCTGAGTTTATTCAGAATATGGAGCATCAATTAAGAACACCCTTTAGTGGCATTTATTCGATTGTAGAAATGCTCTATGAAATAGAGTCGGATGAGGAAAAAAAGGATTTCTTAAAATTAACCTACGAATCAGCGCGAGAATTTTTAGAATTATTAAATACAAAAAAGCGAAACAAATGATCCGTATTCTGATTTTCCT
>JAIUOG010000027.1 GCA_020161725.1 Pseudomonadota bacterium | reverse complement strand
TATGGTGCGATTGCCCACACGACAATCGAATGGCAAAGCAAATCTTCATCAAGGTGCGATAGGCGCAGGAATTAATCTAGCAACTGGCAGAACCTTTGGTGGTGTTTTTAATAACGACGCCATCGATTTTCATCCTGATACTTTAAGTTCAATTGTTGATATTGAAGTTCCTTATTGGGATAAAATATTAGAAATAGCGGCAAGTTGCTATGAGCTTACAGGCTTAGGCTATTTAGGCGTTGATATCGTACTTGATAAAGAACACGGCCCTTTGATGCTCGAATTAAATGCAAGACCAGGCTTAAATATCCAAATTGCCAACAGAGAAGGTGGACTCCTGCGCTATAAAAAAATAGAAGCTAGAGCGCATACATATCAAGATAATGTTAAAGAGCGAGTTCACTTTAGTAAAAATGCGCTATAACTGTTCCGATATTTGCTAATCATAAAACTCAAAGAAAAAACTCTTTCTGCAAAAATAAGTCTTTTTGCAAAAAGAGCTTAATAAGAAATTTTATTTTTCGTCTTTATAAGTACGAATACGCGAAACTTCAAGAGCTAGGGTTTTAAAATAAGCATAAGACATGTAAAAATCGCCTTTATCACCAATTGATGTGCCCCAAGAGTTTCTTAAATGTAGCAAGCCCTTGTATGTATGACCTTCAGAATCCTTAGCTATAGCATTATCATCATAGCCTATGATAATCATTTCATGCCCGCCAAAATCAGGATTATCATAAAGATGTTCAATAATTTGTGGCGTTAAAGCCCAGGTATCATTAAGTGCCTTATTTGAAGCAACAGCACCTACAGTACCTTGATCTAGATCCGTTAAAAGCACGCCAAAAGTAAGCCTATCCCCTTCGTTTAGCGATTTTTTCACCTGCTCTAAAATAGCATTTTTATCAAGATCTTCATCATCTAATTGGTCTACATCAAGGATAGAGGACCAATGAACATACAAACTTAAATCATCGCTTATAGCATGGTATTCCTCAGGACTCATAGACGCTTCAGTCCCTTGAAAATCATTGATAGGATATTCTTTTAAACCCGCACAGCCTGATGCCCGTTGATTCTCTAAACTAACCATGCCAAAAGTAGTCATTTGATTTAATACGGTTTTACCCCAAGAACCGTCCCAACCACTAAGCGTATAACCATGCTGTGCTAAATAATTGCCTAATTGCAATTGGCATAATTGACTTAAATAATGGCCTTTTTCCATTGCTGCATCAATTGCTGCGGTATTAGCAAAGGTGACACAAGTGCCATGCATCCCTTGATCTAAAACAGGAACATTACCCATACCAAGATCTTTTGCGGCGGCTGCCTTTGAGTTTTGCTTAATCACTTTAGGATGATTTACTTCCGCAATTAAATTTTCACGAAACTGGTTATTAAGCTCAACTTTAAGTAATTTAATTTTTTTTATTGGTTTTATATGATTATTTGCTAAAGCTTGAGAATTGGTTGTCTTAAGTGATTGTTCAACTGTACCAGTAATTTTTACTGGGCTCGCATAACTATTTCCAAGGATTAGAGTACAAAAAACTGCATGAATTAATTTCATAGATTAAGCTCCAAATGCTGAATTTGGCGCCGAGTATATCATAAAAGAATAAAATATAACCATATAGATAAAAAAACCACAACAGCTATCAATTAAACAACAAGGCAAACTCGTAATGTTCCTAGTAAAATGAAGTTCCTTGATAACCCGGAACCTGATAATAGCCTCTATCTTGTAATTTTAAGGCAGTTAACTGCCCTCCCCATAGACAGCCTGTATCTATAGGATAAATAGAGCCAGAAGGACGCTGCCCTCTTAAAGCAGCCCAGTGGCCAAAAATGATATCAACCTCAATAGGCTTACGCCCCTTTAAATCAAACCAGGGAATAAAATTAACAGGCTTATCTTCTATGCCTGCTTTATAATCTAGGATAAGAGCGCCATCAGGCTTACAAAAACGCATTCTTGTAAAATAATTAGTAATAAGGCGAAGCTTATCCATTTCTGCAAGTTCATCTGACCAATAATGGGGTTGATTACCATACATCGATTCTAAATAGAAACGATAGCTATCTGTACTTAATGCTAAATGTAATTCAGCCGCCTTAAGCATCGCTTCTGTAAGAGACCAAATAGGAGGCATACCTGCATGCGTCATCACCACATTTAAAGATTCATCATAATGAAGAAAAGGCTGCATTCTTAGCCAATGACCGAGCTCTTCTCTATCGTCTGCATCGAGAATAGGTTTTAAAGTATCATCTTTATTTTTCCAAACATTAACCTCAAAAATAAGGGCTAATAAATGTAAATCGTGATTGCCTAAAGCGATTTTTGCAGGAATTGGTAATGCTTTAATAAAGCGCAAAACGTCTAGGGACTGCGGGCCTCGATTAACTAAGTCTCCAACAAACCAAAGTCTATCTTCGTTTTCATTAAATTGAATATGATCTAACAGTGCCATTAATTGATTATAGCAACCTTGAATATCACCTATAGCATAATCAGACACTGCGAGGTAACCTTGATTTAAAGCTTAGTTGTTCATCTCTGGCCTCGTGCTGCTGCCATTTACCGCTTGCATCTAAAGCCATATTTTTAGACACTGCAATCAATTCAATAGCGGATATAGAAGACGATTTTCCAGTTTTTTCATCATATTGATGAAAACGCTCGGGCAGTACAACAGAGAAATTTTTTAAGACCATATCCGCCTTCATATTACGGTGGGCGCTATTGTCTACTCGATGCAAATTCAAGCTGGCAAGCCCGTTTTGTATAGTCAGCCAGTTTTTGAACTCAGGATGCTCTCGTATAAAGAGCTTAAAAAGATCAGCGTTCATCAACATACCACCAGGCACCATCAATAAAGGAGCCTTATTAATCATAATAGCTTTGCTAGCCAAAGCATCTTTTAACCAATTTATAAATTGAAGCCCTGCTTTTTGTTCAAACTCCGCACTTTCAGGTTGGCCGCCAGCGAAGGTTCCTATCCGCCCGTAGGGATTACTAGAGTTTTGAGGGGTAAGCGCCTTATCTAAAAGGCGTTCTAAATAATGTTGTATGGCAAGAGCATCTGCACGAATAAGAATAGCTCCGAGTGTACCTGCGGAGTAAAAATCTTCATTTAAGAGAGCAAGCCAGACTGCCAATACATCTTTATTAGAGGCAATCCAAGTAAAACCTTTCTTTGGCATTAATTCTTTTGCCAGCAAAAGATTAAGTCGCTTACGTAGCTCTTCTGTGTCACTCTTTTCAAGTTCATAACTGTAATAGGGTGCTTTAAGAAAATTTTCAAGCAAGGGATTCCAGCCTTTTAAAAACTCTCCTTGTTGATTATAAAGTTTTACGGAATAATCAACTTGTAGTTTACCTATCCCTTGTAATAAGGCGGCTGAATAAAGAGCATATTGCCACAGTTTTTGCTCGTCAGATAAGGTATCATTGGCATTTTTAAGTAGATACTGTTCAAATAGCATTAAAGCCGCGTCTGTACGATTTAAAGCATAATCAATCAAGCCACCATTTTGTGAATAATACATGGTTGAGCTTTCGGGTAAATACTGGCAATGATGCGCCAGATTATGTAGGAGCTCTAAAGCAAAACTTTCATATTGGCCTTCGTCTAAAGCCAACAGTTGTCGCACCTTTTCAATGATTGGCAGCCTTTTTTCTTCTGCTAAAATAACCTTAGCAGGCATAACCTTGGTCAAATTTCTAACAGCCGCTCCAGGTTTTCCTGGAGCCATTGCTTTTGAGCGAAGTGGAAATCCTTCTTTACCATATCGGTTAAACAAAACAGTCTCCTTTTATGCTATACACTAATTATACTATTTTTAAAGCGAATTAGTGATTTTTACATAATCTGCGACAGATATTTGCTCAGGTCTTAATATGGGATCAATTCCTAAGCTTTCTAATGCCTGTTTATCTAGTAAGGGTTTTAAATTATTGGCCAAAGTTTTACGACGCATACTAAAGGCTTGAGCAACCACCTTTGCAAAGACTTGCATATTAACGGACTCAAAGGGTGATTTTTTATAAGGCGTTAAACGTACTACTGCTGAATTCACCTTGGGTGCAGGAAAGAAAGACTCTGGCGGGACATCAAATAAGTCAATTACTTCACAAAAATATTGCACCATGACTGACAAGCGCCCGTACGCTTTAGAGTTCGGCTTTGAAGCCAACCGTTCTACTACCTCTTTTTGTAACATAAAATGCATATCTTTTATTGAACTAACATAATTTAGTAAACAAAAAATAATCGGTGTTGAAATATTATAAGGAAGGTTGCCTACTACACGAAGCCCCTCTCCCCATTGACTAAAATCAATAGTCAGGGCATCAGCAGAAATAAGCTCAAGCTTATGGCCATTATTAAGATTTTTTAAATGCGCTAATAAATCCGTATCAACCTCAATAGCAATTAATTTGTCTAATCGCCTTAATAAAGGTTCGGTTATAGCACCTAAACCAGGACCTATTTCAATTATTTTATCTTGTGGTAAGGCATTTAATGCGCTAAGAATTTGGCTAATTATATGCGGGTTTTGCAAAAAATTTTGGCCAAAACGCTTACGAGGCTGATGCTTTAGCTCTCTATTTTTATCATTGTTGGAGCCAAATTTTGAGATAGGCTTTTGTTTCATATAACACTTCTATTAGTTGCTGATATAGTTCTTCTAAAGAACTTTCATAAATTCCTTTTTGCAAATCACTAAAATGCTGACAGGCAAATTGCATACGTACCGTTCCGCAATAAAGAGCACCACTCTTCATTTTATGAGCAATCTCTTCGATTTTATTCCAATCGCTATCTTCATAGGCTTTTTGGATTTGTGCAATATCTTCAGGAATTACCCTATTTATCATTAATCTTAATAAATCCCTTAACAGATTTTCATCACCCATATTCTTAATACCTAAGTCAGGTGAAAAAAGAGGATATTGATATAAATTATCCAACCTTTTTTTCGTACTTTTAGGCTGACCTTTCTTTTCAACTGGACAATACGTATCAAGTAAATTTTTCATTTCTTTTAGATAAATTGGTTTTGCTAAGATTTTATTAAAACCCGTTTCTAAATAAGAATCATCAATATCTTGCACATCTTTCGCTGTTAAACCAATTATTGGCATTGGACTACTATTAGAAATCGTTTCCCAATCTCTAACCAACTGCGCCAAGTCAAACCCCGATAGACCAGGTAAACCAAGATCAGTTAAAAGCAAATCAAAATGTTTATGCTTTAAAAGTTCAAAAGCGTCTTCGCCATTCGTTACCGAAACAAAATTAACACCCGCTTGCGTTGCGATATTCTCGACAAACTTTAAAGCAATAATATTATCTTCCACTAAAAGAATAAGAGGAAAACATTCCTGTTTGGCTATACTCATTTCTTTCAAATTTTTTGATAAATAATCAGTTCTGTTCAAACCGCCTAAAAACGTGGCTTGAAAAATAGGCGCTTATTATACAACCATAAAGGCGTCTGTACAAAAAAAGCAGGAATTTTCTTAAAATTAACAATCCATTATTTGCAATTCCACTCTAATTGGCTTATTTTTAAATCATAGATGGTATTTCTTGCTCAGCTAACATTCATGTTCAAGGAAACCGGGTTTTAGATATGGTGTGCAAGCTTAACTTGAATTAAGAAGCCTAAAATGTCTAACGAGGTATCCACTTTATCCTTAGAACTGTTGTGAAAAATACCATCTTTTTTTATTTATTTAATTCTCTTTCTTATCAGATAAAAATCAAAAATTTGCTCCTCAAGATTATAAATAACCAACCGATATTAATATCAAATCCACTGTGTAGAGATTAATATGAATAAAAAAGCAAAATTTAATATCGGCGATTGCGTTATTCATACCTCTTTAGGTTATCGTGCGATAATTATCGATGTTGATCCTCTATTCCAAGCTAGCGGCAAACCTAATCCCCAAGCCCGCAAACGCGAATTTGCTAATAAAAATCCCTGGTATCGACTTTTAGTGGATGATTCTAATCAAACCACTTATGTGGAAGAGCCTTTATTAAGAATTGATTTGAGTGAAGAAGGTATCGATAACCCTCAAGTTAAAAACTACTTCAAAGAATCAAAGGGACATTATTCGCTAAATAATAAACATCATTAAAACTCCAATAACGTTCACGTATTATATTTTTCGTGAACGTTACCGCTCAATGTAACGTATTGACGTGCCAACATCGTGAAATAATCCAAGCTTATCCCGAACCATCCCTTCCTGCTCCCTGTTATTCTAAGCTATGCGAAGAATCTTCTGAAAGCAAGGCTCAAAACTCTTCACATAATCTTTCACTTCGCATTCAACAAGATCCTTCAAAAAGCGTTCGCTTTTTGAAGGATGACAGAGAGAAAGGTTATCATTCTTATCACAGTATCTACATTAAATTTGCTGTGATTGAAAACATCGTGAAGTAATCTAGCTATGATTTTTAATTACAGCTAAGATGCCCTTAATAGGAAAATTAAAAAAGCAACAAAGGCAATTAGAATTAACCCTAAGACCCCCATTGAAGAAAAGCTTTTAGTTAAATTTTCTTTGCTAAATTGTTCAGGACGGCCCTTAATCATTCGATAAATAACCCAAATAACTAAACCAGCACCGATTAAAGCTAATATTTGGTAAAAGGTTTCCATTTATATTTTCCCCTCAAAATAAAAAGCATCCGAATATAATTGTTTTTGCTCTAAACCTTTATTAATTAAAAAATCTCTAATTGCAAAGACCATATCAAAAGGACCGTTAATAACGATTTGCCAATCTTTAAGATCATTGGGATGATGACGTTCAATAATATGGGCTAAACCATCTTTCGATCCCTCAAAAAGAGAATAATAATTAAAATGACTAACATGTGCTTTCCAAAGACTTACCTTATCATCCATGTAAAGGTCATTTTTGGCTCTAGCCCCCCAAATTAATTCAAAAGAGCGCTCATCTCCATTAGTAAGTAATTGCTCAATCATCGCTTTAATAGGCGCAAAACCAGTACCGCCTGCTATAAATAAAATGGGTTTATTAGGCTCTAATTTATTAAGAAAACACTCGCCTAAGGGAAGCTTTATAGCAAGTTCACCTTTATCTTTAATTAAAGCCAAGATATTTTTATTAGAGTCATTATCTTTACTATGACGAATATGCAATTCATATTTTTTAGACCCTAAAGGTGCATTAGCAATCGAATAACTGAACTCTTGCTCATCTAAGATAATATTTAAATATTGGCCGGCTTTATAATCCACATAGTACTCTGGCGACAAAATCAATTGTAAAATACTATCAGTAAGTGGGTTAATCGATTCAACCTTGGCTTTGATTTGCTCTACTTTCATGAATTAATCTATTCCTAATTGTGACCAGTAAGAATCCACTTCGGCTGTAACCGAATCATCCATGCGAATGGCCTTACCCCATTCTCTTGTTGTTTCGCTTGGCCATTTAGAAGTTGCATCCATCCCCATTTTTGACCCAAGCCCAGATACAGGCGATGCAAAATCCAAATAATCAATAGGTGTATTATCAATCATAACTGTATCACGCGAGGGATCCATTCTTGTTGTAATCGCCCAAATCACATCTTGCCAATTACGAGCATCGATATCATCATCACAAACAATCACAAATTTAGTATACATAAATTGACGTAAAAAAGACCAAACAGCCATCATTATACGTTTTGCATGCCCCGGATACTGCTTTTTCATAGTAACGACAGCCAACCGATAGGAACAGCCCTCGGGTGGCAAATAGAAATCAACAATTTCAGGGAATTGCTTTTGCAGTAAGGGAATAAAAACCTCGTTTAAGGCTAAACCCAAAATGGCAGGTTCATCAGGTGGCCTACCAGTGTAAGTACTATGATAAATAGGTTGCTCACGGTGAGTTATACGCTCCACTGTAAAAACAGGGAAAGATTGTACTTCATTATAATAACCCGTATGATCACCATAGGGTCCTTCTTCCGCCTCTTCATTAGGATAAAGATAGCCTTCCAAAATAATTTCCGCTGATGCAGGTACTTGTAAATCACTCCCGATGCAAGATATCAATTTTGTGCGTTCCCCACGTAATAAACCTGCAAAGGCATATTCGGATAAACTATCAGGCACTGGTGTAACTGCGGCTAACATGGTAGCAGGATCAGCCCCCAAAGTTACTGCAATTGGAAAAGGTTCATTAGGGTTTTCTTTTTGCCAAGCTTGATAATCGAGAGCACCTCCTCGATGGGAAAGCCAGCGCATAATTAATTTATTTTTAGATAATAACTGCTGCCTATAGATACCCATATTTTGTCTTTTTTGATGAGGCCCCTTCGTTGTCACTAGCCCCCAAGTAATTAAAGGTGCTATATCTTCAGGCCAACAGGTTTGAATAGGCAACTTATAAAGATCAACCTCATCTTTTTCATAAACAATGTCTTGGCAAGGCGCCTTAGATACTTTTTTAGGCGACATATTAAAAGCTTGTTTTAATAGGGGAAATTTGGAAACAGCATCTTTAACGCCCTGCGGCGGTTCAGGTTCTTTTAACATCGCTAATAATTCACCAATTTCACGAAGTGCTAAAATACTTTCAGCCCCCATGCCAAGCGCCACTCTATCTACCGTACCAAATAAATTAGCTAAAACAGGCATGCTCTGACCTTTCGGCTGATTAAAAAGCAAGGCAGGGCCTCCTTGCCGTAAAACTCGGTCTGCAATCACCGTCATTTCTAGCCTGGGCGATACAGGATAATTGATATGTTTTAGAAGGCCTCGTTTTTCCAATTGGCTTATAAAATCACGTAGATCAGAATATTTCATTAATTAATGATGATGATGAATTTGAAGTTGGCCTATTATTGCATATACCCAATTTTCTTCAAAACGCAAGATTTGCACTTTTTAAAATAAACTGAACAGAAAATCAAGGTGCGAAAAAACTCGCTTTTTGAAGAAAATTGGTATGGACTTTTAAACAAATAAAAAAAAGCGCCTTGTTTTTGCAAGGCGCTTTCATTTTCTTTCGCTCTGAAATAGATGCTATTTATTCTTTGCCTTTCATCGCGTCGAAAAATTCAGCATTAGTTTTGTGATTCTTCATTCTTTCAAGTAAGAACTCAATCGCATCACATTCATCCATTGATTGAAGAATTTTGCGTAAAATCCAAGTACGTTGTAATTCTTCTGGCGATAACAATAGATCTTCACGACGAGTTCCAGAACGATTGATATTGATAGCAGGGAAAACACGTCTTTCCGAAATACTACGGCTAAGATGAATTTCCATATTACCTGTACCTTTGAACTCTTCGTAAATCACCTCATCCATTTTAGAACCAGTATCAACAAGGGCTGTTGCAATAATAGTTAAACTACCACCCTCTTCGATATTACGTGCTGCTCCATAAAGGCGCTTAGGTCTTTGTAAAGCGTTGGCATCAACACCACCAGTTAGAACCTTGCCTGAAGAAGGCACAACGGTGTTATAAGCACGCGCTAAACGAGTAATAGAATCAAGTAAAATAACAACATCACGCTTATGTTCAACAAGACGCTTTGCCTTTTCGATGACCATTTCAGCCACTTGAACGTGACGGTTAGCTGGCTCATCAAAGGTAGAAGCAACCACTTCCCCTTTAACTGAACGTTGCATTTCAGTTACTTCCTCGGGACGCTCATCAATTAGTAAAACAATGAGGTAACAATCAGGATAATTTTTCTCAATTGAATGGGCAATATTTTGCAACATCAATGTCTTACCTGCTTTCGGAGGAGAAACGATAAGACCACGCTGACCACGCCCAAAAGGAGCGCAAAGATCAACAACTCTTGCTGTTAAATCTTCTGTACTGCCATTCCCCTGCTCCATCACTAAACGCTGTGTTGCAAATAGGGGGGTTAGGTTTTCAAATAAAATCTTACGCTTTGCCGATTCAGGTGAATCATAGTTAATTTCATCAACTTTCAATAAGGCAAAATAACGTTCGTTATCCTTAGGTGGACGGATAGTTCCACTAATGGTATCACCCGTACGCAAACCAAAGCGTCTAATCTGGCTTGGAGAAACATAAATATCGTCAGGTCCGGCTTGATAAAAGCCATTTTCTGAGCGTAAAAAACCAAATCCATCGGTTAAAACCTCAAGAACCCCGCCACCAAAAATACTTTCTCCCTTGTGAGAATGTGCTTTTAAAATAGCAAACAAAATATCTTGTTTACGCATACGAGCGGTATTTTCAGCCCCCATTTCTTGGGCAATATTGACGAGGTCGGCAATAGGTAATTGCTTTAGTTCACTAAGATTCATACTTCTCACTTGATGTATTGGTTAAATGAATAGGTTCCGGGGTAGTTTTATGAAAGGCTTTACGATAAAAACCTCTAAGCATTCCATTTTAATAGCAACTCATGAGTACCTTGCTAACTTATTGCTTGCACGAAGGCTGCGATAACAAAAAGGAAGATGTTTGGTTACTCAGGGGTAGCCTAAGAAATTTGGCCACATATTGGTAATGTAGCCTAGCATAGCTTATAAAAGAGATCCACTATTTTTTATTTATAGATTAGATTCAATAAAAGCACTTAGTTGCGACTTAGATAATAAACCCATTTTTACTGCCTCAACCTGGCCATTTTTATAAATAATCAGTGTAGGAATACTCATTACGCCATATTTAGATGGGGTTTCTGGATTGTCATCAATATTCATCTTAGCAAAGCTAATTGAATCACCATGGCTAGCAGCAACCTCTTCCAAGATTGGCGAAAGAGCACGACAAGGACCACACCATTCAGCCCAAAAATCAACTAAAACTGGCTTACCAGAATTTAGTACATCTTCTTCAAAACTTGCATCCGTTATTGCCTTGATATTTGCACTCATGAATAGACCTCTTAGTTTAAATTTCAAATTATACCCAAGGAATCGAGAAAAGCCATGCCCTTTTAAAATGTAGCCTGGATGAAGCGTAGCGAAATCCGGGTATATACCCATTATAGATCACCACTTATAGCTTGCAACAAACTTAAAGAAGCAATAGCGGCTGTTTCCATACGCAAAATTCGTGGACCTAAGCTTAAGGGGTTAAATCCTTTTGATAAAGCAGTTTCTACTTCTTTTTCAGAAAAACCACCTTCAGGGCCGATTAATAAATGGAGTTCGCTTGCAGCAAAAGGACAATCTTTCCAAGTTTTCGCTTTATAAGGGTGCAAAATATATTGCTCACCCACCTTTTCAACTTGTAAAAAAGCATCAAAACTTAAAATGCCATTGATAATAGGTAAAACATTTCGCCCTGATTGCTCACATGCTGCAATGGCAATAGCCTGCCATTGATTGCGCTTTTTCTCTAATCTTTCTTTATCTAATTTAACCTGGCTATATTCTGTTAAGAGAGGAGTTATACTTGTAACACCAAGCTCAACTGCCTTTTGTACTATCCATTCCATTTTATCAGCCTTGCCCATTGCCTGAGCAAGATGAATTTTTTTTGGCGACTCTTTATTGGCAAGAGTTTGACTAAGAATAGTTACTATAACCTTTTTCTTATGAATTTGTATTATTTCAGCGCTAAATTCCAGATTATTTCCGGGGAAAAGGGTTATTTTATCTTTAAGACGCATACGCAAAACAACACCAACATGTTGGCCTGCAACCTCATCTAATTCAATAGTATCACCAGGTTGATAGGAACCCTGTTGATAAATTCGTATTTCTCGCACGTTTTATTCTTAAATTGGAGTGTTTAATTTATTTTACTCGTCTTTGTTAAAAAAGTAGAGATTTTAGGCCTATTGGCTGGAAGTCTAAAAATCTTAATGCTAAGGTTAGCCCTTTGATTTTTTTGAGTGGAGATAGGCTAAAAATGACTAAAACACGTATTGAAACCGATAGTATGGGCGAAATTGCCGTAAAAAGTGATCGCTATTGGGGTGCTCAAACCGAACGCTCTTTGCATCATTTTAATATTGGTAGCGATATTATGCCTAAAGAAGTTACGCATGCTTTTGGTATTTTAAAAAAAGCAGCGGCTCTTACTAATAATGAATTAGGAAAATTATCCAAAGAGAAAATGGATTTAATTGTTAAAGCAGCGGATGAAGTTAGCCAAGGCCTTTTAGATGAGCATTTCCCTTTACATGTTTGGCAAACAGGCAGTGGTACGCAATCAAATATGAATGCCAATGAAGTTATATCAAATCGGGCTATTGAAATGGTAAATGGTGAATTAGGGTCTAAAAAACCTATTCATCCCAATGATGATGTCAACATGTCACAATCATCCAATGACACCTATCCTACTGCCATGCATATTGCTGCTGGTCTTGCCTTACATAATAAATTATTACCTGCAATTAAAAGTTTACGTAAAGCGCTTGCCGTTAAAATGGATGCCTTTAAAGATATCGTGAAAATTGGCCGAACACATTTACAAGATGCGGTTCCTTTAACCTTAGGGCAAGAATTTTCAGGTTATGTTGCACAATTAGATGCCTCTATTCAACGAATGGAAATAGTTTTACCGGAGTTATATGAGCTTGCTTTGGGTGGAACCGCGGTGGGTACTGGTTTAAATACACATCCTCAATTTGCAGCTTTGGCAGCAAAGCATATCGCAGATATTACTAAATTACCTTTTGTATCAGCTCCCAATAAATTTGCTGCCTTAGCCTCCCATGAGGGGTTGGTTATGGCTCATAGTACACTTAAAGCCCTAGCCTGCGCTTTAATGAAAATTGCCAATGATATTCGTTGGTTAGGTTCAGGCCCTCGTTGTGGTATTGGTGAATTAATTCTTCCAGAAAATGAACCAGGTTCTTCTATTATGCCAGGCAAAGTTAATCCTACTCAATGTGAAGCGATGACCATGGTCTGCGCTCAAGTCATTGGTAATGATACTACGGTTGCCGTTGCTGCAAGCCAGGGCAATTTTGAACTCAATGTCTTCAAGCCCGTTATCATTTTTAACGTACTGCATTCGATTAATCTTTTAGCCGATAGCGCCCATTCTTTTGAAATATTTTGTATTGAAGGCTTAGAAGCTAATCTTAAAACCATCAACTATTATGTTGAAAATTCATTAATGCTTGTCACCGCGTTAAATCAACATATTGGTTATGATAAGGCCGCTAAAATTGCCAAAACGGCTCATCATGAGAATACGTCTTTACAGGAAGCGGCAGTGAAACTCGGCTTTTTAACGGAAGATGAGTTTAAGCGTTATGTGAAACCAGAAGAAATGGTTAATCCATAATTTTTTCTTATTAAGCTCACAGACCTATTAAAAGTAGCCTTGATGGAGCCAAAGGCGCAATCAAGGTTTAGACCAAACGAGCCTTGGTTACGCTATGCTGCACCAAGGCATAAACATGTCATCCTGGTGAATCTTGTCAGACAATCGAGAATGACCACCGTTCTGGAATGTTTTTTCGTAGCCTAGATGCAGCCAAAAGCGCAATCAAGGTTTAATCGTCTTAAAATATTTAGCCATTCTTGTCGCTTTATTAGTAAACAGCCATTCAACATTGCGTTTTAATTCTCGATACAATGAATATTTTGAATCGATAAAACCTAGACCCATCTTTTTACCTACTAATTGCATTTGTCGAATCAATTTATTATCAAATAAGAGATAATGTCCTAAAACCCCGCCATAATCTTTTTCTAAGGCAGCTTTACAAAAAAGAGATACATTATTGTGTATGGCGACTAACAAAAGTATTTCTGCGGGAAATAAACTAAAATCAGCAAAAAGTGGCTCATCTAAACTTAATAAATGATAATCCTCTCCAGCAATTAAAGGCGCCAAGGTTTTTTTTAATTCTTGCTCTGCTTTAAAAGGCGCTTTTAACTCAATAAACAAATGCATTTTTTTACCAAAATCTAAAACCACCTCATCAAGACTTGGAATTTGTGGAACTAGTGATCTTAATTCAGCAAAGCTTAGGTCTTTTATTGCCTTATTATGCCCCCAGAGCCTTGTTAAAGTAGGGTCATGATTAACAACTAAAATATTATCCTGGGTCGCATGCACATCGAATTCTATTCCGTAGCAATCTAATGCCAAGGCATGATCAAAGGCCTTTTTAGTATTTTCAATGATATTTAAATATTTATCGTGAGCGCCACGATGAGCAATCAGCTTTGGTTCAGTTTGGATAGAAGGCCTTTGTCTGGGTCTCATTGCAAAATAGATATCGATGGTTTTTTCAAGATAGGTTAAAAAAGACATGGTAATTTTAGATCTTCTAAAAGCTCTAATGTAAAACAAAAAGCGTACGAAACAAATCTATCAATAATAAATTTTTCTATTTTAATGTTTTAGGAAAATCAAGGTTTTTTAAATCAGCGCACTTTTTCATAGTTAATTGGTAGCCTCTTTCTATTAAAACATCGATAGATTTAAAATCCAGCGGCGCTATATCATCTATTGCCAAATCAATATAAAAATCAGCCATTGCTAGTTCTTTTTTGGCATGTTGATGGCCGCCTAAAAAAATAGATTGCAAAATAATTTCAGCCATAGAAGGTACATGAGGTCTTCGTTTTTTAGTTAAGGGATTTAATTTTTGGAATAATAAACCCCAACCAGAAAGGCTGCCATCAGGAAAATCATTAGATTGCAGTGACTGCACTGACGATACATTTACAGCAATAATTCGCCCCTCATTGGAGAATTGACGCATAATATCGACAGGCAGATTATTAATAACAGCCCCATCGACAAATAACTTTTGATCTGCCATAGATAAAGGAGGGACAATACCTGGCAAAGAAATACTTGAACGAACTGCTTTCCAAACTAAGCCTTGTTGTAAAATTGCCAAATTATGCTCGCTAATATTGGTAGCAACACAAAAGAAACGACGCCATAAATCTTCTATTCTTAACTCATCACCATAAGCCTTAATAAGGCTAGTTGACCAAGCACGTGCTCGAAAAATAGAAACAATAGGAAAGGTTAAATCAAATAATTTTTTTATGTTTTTTACTGAGAATTCATACATAATATCGCGGATATTTTGCCAATCGTATTCCATAGCAATAAAAGCCGCTATCATCGCTCCTGCACTAGAACCACCCACGATATCAACAGGAATTTTCAGCTCACACAAGGCTTTGTAAACGCCGATATGAGCTAAACCTCTTGCACCACCACCGCCAAAAACTAAAGCAAAATTTTTCTGTAATAAAAAACGAGTTAAACGAGAAAATGTTTCTTTGCGTTGATAACTAAGATGATGATAACTACTCACCTTTCTTTTAGCTAACCATCCTGATGTATCAATGGGCATTGACGTTTTATCTCGATGTAGAATAGCAAGATCAATCTGGACGCTAAAAAGTGCTGATTTTGCAAAAATATAATCTTCAACTGAATTAAGTGCTTTATTTTCAATTTCGGAGGCAACGAGCAAAACCCTATCTGCTTGCCGAATACAACGTCTTGTCCAAGGACTTAAAGAATTGTCGGTCAAATAAACTATGAAATCGTATTTTTCTTCCAAATCACTGAGAAAGGAAGCAATTGAAGTTGATATCGAGCTATCAAAGGAAGCTTGAGCAGGATGAAGCTCAGCTTTTTGATACTGAGTGAAAAGGGTATCAAAAAAAGCTGAATCAAGCATTAATACAGAGCCATTTTGGCTAAGATTATCTGTAAAAATCCTTGTGAAAGACGTTATATTACTAAAAGAACCTGAAGGAACTAAGGCTATAGTTTTTAATTTAACTTTATCCTTCATCGAGGGCTGCAATAACCTTTTAATGCTATATTTTGCTATCTGCATTAAAGCTAAAGGATTGTCTAAAACAAATTTGTCAAAATCTTTTTTATTTAATTTAAGAACAGCACTATCTCTCAAAGCACAAACAGTAGCCGCTCGCTTTTCCTCTGTTAGCAAAGCAAGCTCGCCGATTAAATCCCCCCTTCCCGCTTCCGATAAAACCTCAAAGGTTCCATCATGTTCGCGAAAAACACGAAGTCTGCCTTGAATAATGAGATAAAGGCTATCGCCAGGCTCCCCTTGTTGAATTAATAATTCGCCACCACTTAGCAAAAGAGGTGAAAACTGAGAAGCCAGTTCTTTTAATAAGGTCGATTTGATGTTTTGAAAAAAAGGGGTCGCTGCCAAAAATTCAGCTATAGTATTCGTTGATAAATCGGTTATTCCCAATTGCATAAATTATCATACAAAATATAACCTATAGCTTAATTTTAACACAACAATAGAATGATAATTTGCCGAACTATTATTTTTTAATTTTATTTCATGGTAAAATAAGGCTCAAAAAGAACCGGGCTATCCAAAATGGGAATAGATAAACAGGATTTTAAGGTATTTTTTGAAATAAAAAAGTCATCGCTCATAGAGAAGAACGTATTCGCTCTAAGCCATTTTTATTCGCGTGTTAAAACTTACGTTAATGCAGCACCCTTTGACCTAATTTTTCATAAAGACCAGGCTCAAATCTTTGTAGGACAAATACCCATTCGTGAATTTAATGATACTCTTTTAGCCAAACTCCCCTCCAATAGTTTAGTTGTTAGTTGTGTTGATTATTTTGAGCTAGCAGGTAATGGCAATCTTTATACAATGATTCAACCCAGCTCTTGGGAGTTACTGGGTTTTAAACATCGTTATTTGCCAGTGACCGACTACTCTTTAGCCTCTAATCATCAACTTATCATCGAAGCGCTAGCTAAAATGAAAGAAGCAGTAGAACAGGGCCAATCTATTTATATACATTGTAAAGCAGGCGCAGGTCGTAGCCCTTTTATTGCAGCTTTATTTTATTGCATTATGAATTACGACATAATGAATGCAAGTGATCTGCAACTTGAGTCCTTTATTACAGCATCGATTGCTAATGCAAAGAAAGCAAGACCTTTAATTAGAAACTTATCTAGAAATATTCCTTATGCCTTAGAAGTAATTAAAGGCTATAGAGAACAGCAGCCGAAGATGAGTCAAGCTGACCCGTCCATAGAATTTATAGCTAAGCTTGTACAATCCTACGAATTTAAAGCATTTATCCTTTTTGCGTATCAAAACGAAAAATATTTCAAAAGCATAAAGAAAATCTTAAAGGAACTTTATGAAGATCCTTCGCTTTTTTTGACAACCTTGAATGAGCAAATTAATGCGACAGAGGAATTGGAAAAAAAAGGGTTCTATGAAACAGAAGAGGATAAGAAGAGAAAAGATAAACCCTCAATACCGTCTCTAAACAAAGCGATTATAACCTTATGTAAAGATAAAAAAGCAAAACGTGTTTTATTAAATCTAAAAGCTTATTTAGAAGCTGAAACTAAGCCTAAAAATTTACTACAACAACAGTTTGAGCAATTACAAGAAATACTGAATAAGCCCCCTTATAGCAATAGCGAAAATTCTGAAATAAAAGCGAATGTTTATCGATTAATAAATGAAATTTGGTTAACAAATACCCCGATTGATAAAAAGAAAAAGCTACTTTCAACAATAATTAATTTTTTAAATAATCCCATCGACAATGCACAAAGTTATATTAATGATTCAATTGATGCAACTTATGCTTCAGCCAAAATTGGCAAATTAATGATTTTAATTAGCTTAAGCGTTTTAGCTATAGCGATAAGCCTGGCCTTTGTATTTCCCATTATCATTCCTGCTCTTACCTGCCTCACGCTCATTTCCCCCATTGTAATTTTTGGAGGAATTCATATGATTTGCTCAGCACCAAAAGATGTTCAGTTAGCCCAAGAAAAACCTGCTTTTGATGAAACACCAATTGAGGAAGCGCCTGATCTATCCCATCTGCCTGCTGGCCCTTAACTTATTAAATCGATATTTAACTTTCCCTACACCCCGTGATTTATTCATGGGCGAGGATGCTTACTCTAGAGTTAGAAAGTTAGATTCGGAGATGCTTTTACCGACAAGACCAATAAATAGACAAGAAAACAAAAAAAGTGGTAAAATAATGGTCATTATTATTAAAAATTAATATTATGCCTAGATTGAATAGAGCACTCTTACCCTTAAGAAATAATAAAACTAAATTGGATTTCTTATGTAAAAGCCTATTAGTCGGCGATCCAACTGTGGGTCATAAAGCATTAATGCGAAGATATAAAGACCTCTTGTTTTCTGAAAACAGTCTATCCACGCTTAACAAAAATTTTACTAGCAAGGAATTAATAATAAATGGGCTTTTAATAGCCAATCAAATTTGGAATACCTGCGATCACAAATCGACAAAACCGCCTTATAATTTTGTTGATACAATTATACTGACCTTCGACTTATCTAACCCCTTATCCTTTTCCCATTTGGAAATGTATCTGCGCGATATAGCAACAGCAGAAAGAAAAAAACCTATTTTATTAGTAGGAACTAAATCTGATAAAGAAAAGCAAGTTTCTCCCCAGCTAATTGAAAAATTCATACGTAAACTACGGCTTAACTTTAAATTTTATGGTTATTTTGAAACATCTGCTAAAGATGACATCAATGTTAATGAAGTATTTGAATCTGCAGCAAAGGCGCATATCATAGATAGTGTAGAACCCGCCAGAAAACCTATCATCTTAGCACTTGAAAAATACATCAAAGGTATTGAAAAAAATAAACATAAAAATAGTAATTCACCTGATTTTGGTCATGGTTTTTGGTTTTTTACTAAGCAAAGAATGGCGAATAGAAAAGCGAACTATTTGCTGGCCTTATCCTTATTACAAGACCTTTATACTAGAGATGATTGCTCTATTGCCGAAATCTTCTCAAACCTTAAGGGACATCGGGACGATATAATCGAGACGGAATCTATTTTTGAAATGCCTGACTTTGTTAACAACGGAATGAATAGCACTACCTTAAAGCGTATCTTTAATAAGGTCGCAAGGGATATTGCTCTAAAGACTAACCCGCCTAAAATGCCTCATTCTTGTCAAGTTGATGATGAGGAATTGCATCCCATATTGAGACCTTGAGTATATACCTAAGAACTTCATCAACGGCTTTGGAATTTAAAAAACTCATTAATTAATATTTTCTTAATCTAGATGTCATAAAATTAACCAATCACTAGCAGAGGAAATATGATGCAAACCAATTTCTATAGAAAATTAAGCTTGTTTTTAAAACTCAATCAATACGCATCTTATAATGCGAAAGAATTAAGAAGAAATCTAAAATTTTCCCATATTAATACTAAGATTCAACTTTTAGTAAAAGAATATAAGGACTTGTTAACCAACAAAAATTTAACTTTATTAAAAGACCGTCACACTCCTATGTTTGTTATATATTTTTTAATCAAAAAAAATATAATACCCCAAGCGGTTAATCTTAGATTAAATCTTTTTTTCTCTCGGTTAGGGCAACTTGAAAAAGAAGAACTAAACTACAAAATAACCAAAAAAGGCTGGCAAATAATAGATGATAATGAGGTTTATCCTGATATTGAGTGCAATATTGGTTTACTTAATGAATTAAAATTACATAAAGAAAAAAATACATTCTTATTACCCTTACAAAAAAGAGTCTTAGCGATTGGGGAAAACTATACTCATTTAGATTATCTTAAAGATTTTGATAGCCAATGGAGAGCCATTAATGAGGCTATGTGTATACATGGCGAAGGATGCAAAAATGAAGTTTGTAAGACTGAACATAATAAGCGCAAAGAAGAAAGCTTAAATGAACATTGCCTTGAATTTTTAACTGATCTTTACTCTGATGAAACCATCCTTTTAGACATGCTTAATGAATGTATAGCACAACAAAATTTAAATCCTTTAATAACACTTTTTACCCTGCCCCATAAAGACCATTTTTTCATTCAAACCCTTATGGCTTATTTATCAAAAGAAGTCTGTAAACAATTTTTTGAAAGATTAGTCCAAGAAGAACAATTGATTAACTTTATTAATCAATTACCCGCCTTAGGATATTATCTTTTTCTACACTGCGGAATCGAGGTTATTCTTGATAAATTACAAGATTTGGAAAGTGAAACAATTAATCAATTAATTGAGTGGACAGATATAAAAGGTCAAAATTTTTTCCATCTATTATTGACCCATGATTCGCTAGATGAAACATTGGATACTGTTCTTTTATCTAAATTTATAGCTAAAACATCGACAGAAATAAGAACGAAAGCACTGTTGCATAAAGCAAAAGATGGAATAAATCCATTGGAATTAACCGACACCACTTTAAACCTTGACGTGGAATACCCGATTTTTAAAGCCTTACTTCACTCGCTGAGTACCTCTCAATTAATCGCTATTTTTTCAGGGGCAGGTCAAAAGCAATATATGATGGCGGACTATTTATTGTCCATAGTAGCCCCCAAGCAATTAAGAAAATTGATATACAAAGGTCCCAGAGATGAATTAAAAAAAGCGCTACTAGAAGAAGACTCTGATAGTTGCCCAACCATTTTTGCACTCATTGAAGAAGAATCTTTGGAAATTGCCTTAAAAAAACTGGCGATAATTAAGAGCTTATACAATGAAGAAGAGTTTCAAACTTTACTTAATTTAACTTTCGTCGACTTAGACACCACTCTTTTCGAATTTTGGGCAAACAAACACAAATGTAGCATTGATGAGATAAAAAAAATATTCGACGCGATTTGTAACGAACTTAATATGAAAGGTTTTTCTATTTATTATGGTTTTTATGCTCAATATGCAAACAGTCCACAACCGGAAGATACTCTTTATGAAGAGGAAACCATTTTAAAATTATGCGAACAGCTAGAAGATGACGAAGAAGAGGAAAATTATAGTTTATCTACAGCTAAGAAAAGAAAAAGGGATATTGAAAACGATCTTCCTCCCGCCAAAAGAGTTTATAATTTTATGAAAGAACCAAACCCAAATGGCGAGGAAGAAAATAAAGATTCAACAGGTGCAATGCACTATTATTAATATAATTTAAATTAGAGAGATTGGAAGATGTTAACGTCAATCGACTTAAAAAGAGCAGTTCAAGATGCCTATTATCAATTTTATTCAAAACCCTATACCGTTATCAATATAAAGGCTTTACCTATACCTATTGCACCAGAGCTAATTTATTTAAAATCTCAAGCCGGAAACGAATATTATATTCGCTCTTCACATGGCTTATTGCATGTTACAGGCGCTATGGAGTTAATTGATAATATTGATGAACTTTATCAAAGGTACTTAGGCGAAAGATACAAAGCGGTTATTACAGCAATTACAGAAAAATTCAATATTAAAAGAGAAGAGCTATTAAAATTAGTTAAAATCGCAGCTTTACTCCATGATGCAGGACGAAAGGGCGATGGGCAAGATCTTTGGGATGAGAAGAGTGCTAATTTATGCTTAAACTATTTAAAAAAACAATTAGGTGTTGAGAACGAGGAGCTAGCCGATTTTATTGCCGACCTTATTCGCTTTAAGGATATAGACGATGATAAACCCAATCCCTTCAAAGCAAAATATCACAAGATAAGTGAGGATATTGATATATTTCGTGAATTAGTCAATATGGCTGATACCATGGAAGTTATGAGAACTCGTGATACCTTTGATCCTAAATATATGCCCATTTATAAGTATGGGCATGTTAATGACAACACCATGCGCGAAGAAATAATACCTAATTTTATTGTTCCTTATCGAAGACAAATCGTTGCAGAAGGACGCTTATCTAAAAAGGGTAGAATTAAATTTGAAGGTTACCAAGATGATGAAGAGATTAAATCCGGTAAAGATTTTGCTGTAATGGCTGAAGCCTTTGAAGAGGTTGCTAATCATTATGGCCTTTCACTTTTGGAAATTAATAATGAAAACGATTTAGACCAAGCTATTGAGAGAACCTTAAGAGGAATTAATACCTATCTAGATAAATATAAGAACCAGCATGTTACCTTTTTTCATAATGGCTTTTTTAGCCCTCGCTTCCATGGCGAAAAAGGACAAAATCGAGCACTTTATTTTAAAGACCGATTTGAATCGGGTACAAAAGAGCAAAAATATGAAACTTTATATGCCTTATTTCATAGTAAAGATGGTACTACCTTAAAGGAAGAAATACTGCGCTCTTTTAATCAATATAATCATAAAAAACTTTATGACAGCATAGGAACAACTATCCAGCCCCTCCCTAATGTCAAGGCAGATGAAGAGAGTCTACTGAATATAATTAAGGAGTCCAACCAATATAAACCAACTCAAAGCCCTAGTCTCCAATGATTAAGCAAGAACAACGTGCTAAAATATCCTTTTTTTAACGGACATTTGCTATGGAACGTTGTTCTTGGTGCCTAAAAGATTCACTGTATATGGATTATCATGATAAAGAATGGGGCCTGCCTCTGCGTGATGAAACAAAGCTTTTTGAAATGCTTATTTTGGAAAGTATGCAGGCGGGTTTAAGTTGGTATACTGTTCTTAAAAAAAGGCCAGCAATGGAAAAAGCCTTTTTTCATTTCAATCCACAAAAGCTTGCCAATTTAACAGAAGAGCAATTAACAGAACTGCTTAATAATGAGGGGATTATTCGTAACCGCTTAAAAATTAAATCCGTGCAAACAAATGCCAAAGCCTTTCTTAAAGTTGCAGCGCGCGAAAATATTATTGAATATTTTTGGCAGTTTACTAAAGGACAAACCTTACAAAATAAAAGAAGCAGCTTAAAAGAAGTGCCGGCCGTAACTGAAGAGTCTATTGCTCTAGCTAAACAATTAAAAAAAGATGGCTTTAGCTTTCTAGGCCCTACAACCTGCTATGCTTTTATGCAGGCAACGGGTATGGTAAACGACCATCTAGTAAATTGTTTTAGACATAAAGAACTAGCATAGTAACTAAAAGGCACTTGCAACCGAAGATGCAAGCCCTACGCCCTGCTTTACCTTCTTCCTACGCGCCCCACAGGGTTATACAGGCCTTTTACATCATCCATACTGAATAAAGATTGCTTGTTTAGCAAGTAAATGCTAAGTTTGATAGATAAAAATCTTCAGGAAGAAGTAATGAAATCCTTTATTGAACAAGCAAGATTTTACAAGGCTTACCACCAAAAACCTGTTACTCGCTATACTCACTTTGTAGGCGTTCCCTTAATTATTTTATCGTTGATGATTTTTTTTGGATTTATTCATATTGTTGTGCCAGGACTGTTGGATTTTAGCTTAGCCTCGCCTCTAACTATCGCCATTCTTATCTATTATTTTTTCTTGAATTGGCGTCTAGGCCTTGCTGTTATCCCACTTTTTGTTGTTTTGTATCTTTTAGCCATGCTTATTAGTCGGCACGGCCCTACCTCTACCGCCTTATGGTTTTTCTTTTTAACTTTTATTTTAGGTTGGTTTTTGCAATTTCTTGGCCATTACTTTGAAGGCAAAAGGCCTGCCTTTGTTGATAACGTTTGGCAAGCTCTAGTAGCTCCACTTTATTTAACTGCTGAAATCCTTTTCATGAACAATCGCTTGTTAGATTTAAAAGCAGAAATTGATGAATCTCCCACCACTGTGGTAGTAGAAGATTAATCTCCCATATGGCGAATCTCGTAGCAATAATGGATTCGCCTATTTCTCTTAAAATCCAAATCAATAGTACTTACCGAAATATCCTCAACTCTATATTTTTCTGCTAAGCCTTCAGCTAATTTAAATTGGCGGAAATTAGTCGAAAAATACAAGATACCGTCTTTATTTAAAAGGCGCATCGCCAATCTAATTAGGGTTTCATGATCCCTTTGAATATCCAGCGTACCTTCCATTCGTTTCGAATTAGAAAAGCTCGGCGGATCTAAAAAAATCACATCGAAATTATCTTTGCTAAGCTTTAACCATTCAACACAGTCGTACTGTACAAATTGATGGCGAGAAAGAGGTAATTGATTGAGCTTAAAGTTTTCCTCTGCCCAACGAAGATAGGTATTCGATAAATCAACATTCGTTGTCAAAGCACCTGCCAAAGCCGCATGCACGCTGGCTGATGCGGTATAACAAAAACAGTTTAAAAAGCGCATGCCTTTGCTTAATTTTGCAAAACTAAGCCTTAAAGGACGATGGTCTAAAAATAAGCCGGTATCAAGATAGTCATAAAGATTAACCTTTAATTTAGCTTCCCCTTCCTGAACTACCATTTCTTTTTGTGATTCTGATATTTTTTGGTATTGGTTTTTACCCTTTTGCTGCTGACGTTGTTTTACCACTAACTTATCAGGCGCAATGCCTAAGGCTTGAGGCACAGTTTGCAATACCTCTAAACTTCTTTTTTCGGCCTTGGCGCTTTCAATCGAAGCAGGTGCTTTATATTCTTGCAATACTGCATAATCATTATAAATATCAATGGCATAAGCATATTCAGGCAAATCAGCATCATAGACTCGATAACAGCTAATGTTATTCTTTTTAGCCCATTTGGCGAGATGCGTATGATTTTTCTTTAAGCGGTTAGCAAGCATTGCAGCCCCCTCAGAAAGAAAACCTGGCTCATTATTTTTTAATTGGTTCGATTCATTTAGATCAAAGCAATATAGCTTACATTCGATAGCGCCATTAAATAGGGTATATTGTTTATTGGAACGAAGCCCAATAGCCTTAGAAAGCATTGGATTTGAAGTGATAATGGCAGCCTGCCAGCCTTGGAAATGTTGATGTAGGCTATGACCTATTTGTTGATAAAAGGGAACTAGGGCTGTTGCATCAGAAAGACGCTCACCATAGGGTGGGTTACCAACTACTAAACCTTTTTCATCCAAGGCTTTGCACTCTTTAATTTCCTGCTCTGTAAATTCAACTAAGGGTAAAACACCTGCATTTTTAGCATTTTCCTTCGCAATCGCAATCATTCTCGGATTA
>JAIUOG010000026.1 GCA_020161725.1 Pseudomonadota bacterium | reverse complement strand
AAGATTTTATCTGTTTTACTCAATGAGTCAAAATACTTATTTGTTAAACATGGTATGCAACCTACCGACAGAAAAAAAATTCTTTGGCTATTAGTGAATATATTGGATGTGCAAGGGCCTAAGGTTTTCTCGTGCTATGTTAATGAAAAATATGAACGCTTAATTTTAACCCTTATTGAGCTAGAGGGAGAGGAAAATAATCAAATTAATACATTGTTGCAAACAATACTTGAAAATAACCCTAATGAAAATATTAGGATATATGCACTTCATGCCCTAACAAGACAACTCTGGCGTCAATTTCATAGTGGAAAAAATTCCTTAGATTTAGATCAGCTAGAAATAAATTCAGATCCTGAAGTCCCCCCATTATTAACTTATAAAAGTGAGCGTTTATTGCTTGGCTTTTTTGCTACGGCATGCAAAAAAATGCCAAAGGAAGAACCTGCTGTATTACGGCTGCCAGCAGCATGAAGTTATTTTAATTTTTTATAAGCTTCGATAGCAAAAGCTCTTGTCTTTTGTAAATCAACAATAGGTTCTGGGTAATGGGTGGCTTTAGCCAGTAAAGGATTACGACTATAAGGGGCATGAATTGATTTTTCATCAAAATCAGCCAATTCAGGGCAGTATTGCTTAATGAAGATTCCATTAGGGTCAAAGCGCTCACTTTGAGTAATGGGATTAAAAATACGAAAATAAGGTACGGCATCGGTTCCAGTTGAGGCAGACCATTGCCAGCCCCCATTATTCGCTGCTAAATCACCATCAATTAAATGACGAATGAAATAATCTTCCCCTAAGCGCCAATCAAAAAATAAATTTTTAGAAAAAAACATCGCTGTTACCATGCGAAGTCGGTTATGCATCCATCCTGTTTGATTTAATTGGCGCATTGCTGCATCAATAATAGGAAATCCCGTTTGCCCTTCGCACCAGGCTTTAAATTGAGCTTCATCGTATTTCCATTTTAATGCCTCAGTTTTTAACTGATAAGCTCGATGTTTGGAAACTCTAGGTACGGCAACTAAAATATGTTTATAAAAATCGCGCCAAATCAGTTCAGACATCCAAGTACTAATACCTTTATTGCCACTATCTATTTCAGCATGATTTAAACTTAAGGCTAAATGAAAGCATTCAGAGGCTGAAATCATACCGGCAGCAAGATAGGGAGATAATTTGCTAGTGCCTTCAAGACTAGGGTAATCTCTATTTTTATCGTAATGAAATAGTTCATTTTCAGAGAAAACTTGCAATCTTTTTTCAGCCTCTTTGATACCTGCTGGCCAATAGCTTAAATCTTTTTCTGCCTGCCATTTTTTTAAAATAGGTGTAAGGTCTGTTAGTTTATGTGTTAGCTCTTCTTGTTTTTTAGGCGAAGGTAAAAGAGAAAGGTTATGTTGATGCTGATAAAAATATTGTATCCAAGCCCTTTTATAAGCTGTAAAAACTTTATAATGCTCACCTTCTTGTGTTAATACTGTACCTGGCGGCAGAATGGTTTGGTCGTGGTAAGATAGGCAATCAACGTCTTTCTCTTCTAAAAAATGGATAACCTCTTTATCGCGTTCTGCTTCGTTTACTTCATATTGTTTATTAAAAAATAGCTTTTTTGCTTTTAACTGTTGTAGATGCTTTAGTAGGGTGGTGGTTAGATCTTTGGAGTTAGCTATTTCCTCCACTATCAGAGGGATATTTAATTTTTTAAGCTCTATGCTTAGGGCTTCAATGCCTTTCAATAAAAAGTGAATACGACAGGCTGCAACATGATGCTTTTCCCACATTGATTTATCAATTAAATAAATGGCGGCAACAGGGGCATTTTCAGATGCATGAAAAAGAGCAGGATTATTCGCTATTCTTAAGTCTTCTCTAAACCACACTAAATTCATTACAACCTCTTTTACTTAATATTTAAAAATATTGTCCTACAAAAAGCATAATTAGACCCGTTAAACAAAGGAAAGGGCCAAAGGGAATAGGACTATCCTTTTTTCTTTTTGTCAGCGTTAAAAAGGTAAACCCTATAATTGCGCCACTTAAGGAAGAAACTATCAATATAGAAAGCATTTTTGCAGAACCAAACCATGCGGATAAGGCTGCAAATAATTTAAAATCACCGTTGCCCATGCCAATTTTAGTAGTTAAAAGATAATATAATTTAATAAAAATCCAAAGCCCTAAATAGCCAATAGCAGCCGATAACACAGCATCATTTAGTGTTGTAAAATAGTTGTTCATATTGGCAAGCAAACCTAGCCAAAGTAAGCCAAGGGTTAAACTATCAGGTAATAATTGTTCATCCAAATCGATGAAAAAAAGAATGATTAATATCCATATAAAAAGAAGTATAAAGAGTAGTTTTAAACTAAAGCCAAAGGAAAAAACTGCAAATAGCGATAACAGACAAGTTAATATTTCAATAAGGGGATAACGCCAAGCTATTTTACCCTGACAGGTTCTACAGCGACCCTTTAATAAAAAATAGCTAAGAACAGGTATTTTATCTCGATTTTTAATCGCTGCTTTACAATGAGGGCAAAAGGAGGGGGGGAGAAAAAGGTTAAGCTTCTCTTTTGATTCTGGCTTTTGCATAAGATTAAAAGTTTCTTTACAGCATTCATACCATTCGCTACGAATCATTAAAGGTAATCTATAAATGATAAGGTTAATCAGGCTGCCAATACAAAGTGCCAACAAAGCAACTAAGCCATAAGCTATTGGATAATTGTTAATTTCATACATAATAGACCTAAATGAGTTTGCCTAATTTAAAAAGAGGAAGATAAAGTATCAAAACTAATCCGCCTATCAAAAGACCAATAAAAACTATGATAATCGGTTCTATCAATTTAGAAAAACTATTTACTAAATGGTTTATCTCGTCCTCATAAAACTGATGGATTTTGCTAAGCATTAATTCTAATTGACCTGTTTCCTCTCCGATTTTAATCATTTCAATTAGCATAATGGGAAATAATTTGGATTCTTTTAAAACAGTATAAAATGAAAGGCCTGAATGAAGTTTTGGAATAAAGTCTAAAATAGCTTCTTTATAATAAAGATTACCTAGCGTTTGTACCGAGGCTTCAATTGATTCACTGAGGGGTAAGCCTGATTTAAGCATCAAAGCTAAGGCTTCAGCAAAACGACTATAGATGATTTTTAGCCACAGTGAACCGATGAAAGGTGTTTTAATAAGATACTTATCTTTTGTTAAATTAAAATTAATGAATTGCTTGATGAGTTTGAATAGGGCAAAAATAGCAAAGGGTAAGCTTAAAAAGAGGTAGGCATTTACTTTAATAAAATCGGAAATAGTTAAGATAATTTGTGTCGAAAGAGGAAGTTCTATATTTAAATTTTTATACATAAGCGCAAACTGAGGAACTATAAAAATCATTAAAGCAGTGCCCACCACTAAGGCTATAGTTAAAACAAAAACAGGGTAAATTAATAGTTGTTTAACCCTTTTTTTATTCCTTAAAAGAGCCTCTTTATAGTTAGCTACCTTGCTTAGCATCAACTCCAATTGCCCTGATCTTTCACCCGCTGCAATTAAGCCAATAATAAAAGGATTAAAAAATTCAGGATATTGCTTAAAAGCGTCTGCCAAATTTTTTCCTTCAACTAATTGATTCTTTATACTCTGAATGACAGAGTTAACGTAAAGTGATTTCGTGCTTTTCAAATTAATATCCAACGCTTTCATTAAAGGAATATTTCCTTTAATCATCAGGGCTAATTGTTGACAAAAATGGGTTAAAAGAAGATTTATTTTTTGCTTTGAATAAAAATATTTTTTCTTAAATTGCAAACAGAGAATACCCTTTTTATTAAGCTCTATCTTTAGTTCACTCCTATTTTGTCCTTGAAATAAACCTTTTAAAATTTCACCCTCGCTATTTATGCCTTTCCAGCTATAAAAATTTGATTTCTTTTTGATAAATAAAAAGTTAAACATAAGCGATTACTCGTTTTACCTCTTCGATTGAAGTGAGGCCTAAATTAATTTTTTCTAAGGCTGACTCCTGTAAAGTTTTCATTCCGAATGATTTTGCTTTTTCTAAAAGTAAGGCTTGATTAGCCCCATTAAAAATGAAATCCTGAATAATGGGTGGGCAGGGGAAAAATTCAAATAAAGCTAAACGCCCTTGATAGCCCAGGATACAATGTTTACAAACAGATTGGCAGGAACAAATTTTTCTAACTAAACGTTGAGCAATAATTAAGCTTAAAGCTTTGGCTAAATCCTGTTGATTTATACCTAAATTTAAAAGCCTAGTAATAGATTCAATTGCATTATTGGCATGTAAGGTAGATAAGACTAAATGGCCTGTTAAGGCCGCTTTAATCGCTATTTCTGCTGTTTTAGAATCACGAATTTCGCCTATCATAATCACGTCAGGATCTTGTCTTAAAATAGCTCGAAGGATAGTTGAAAAATCCAAATTAGCCTTTGTATTAATGGCAATTTGGTTAATCCCTGTGATATGCATTTCTATAGGGTCTTCAATACTGACTACATTTTTTTGTTCTTGATTCAAATATTGAAGAGCTGAATAAAGCGTTGTTGTTTTACCACTTCCTGTTGGGCCTGTTACTAAAATTAATCCTTGAGGTTTATTAAGCGCCTCAATAAAAATATCTTTTTCACCAATATCTAAATTAAGATTATCAATAGATAAGTGAGTGAGGTCATTATTAAGAATTCGAATAACTAACTTTTCCCCGGAAATGGTAGGGCAAGTTGATATTCTTAAGTCGACTTTATTTCTCTTAAAACTACCATCTTGAGGCAGCCTTTTTTCAGCAATATCTAAATTAGCTTTAAGTTTAATAGCAGTAATGATTCTTATTGCAGCATTAAGAGGGATAGTTCTAATTGTTTTTAAAAGGCCATCTTTGCGGTAACGAATTCGGTATTCATTTAAGCAGCCTTCAAGATGAATATCAGATACTTTTTGGGTAATTGCTGTTTGAAGCAACTTATCAATAAAGGCTAAATAAGTGGCTTCTTCCTCTCGATGAAAATCGTCGGAGGCTATTTTAAATTGTTCTAATTGTTCTTGATGATTATATAAGGATTCAATAAATAAGCTTAATTTTAATGTTTCAACGACAATCGGCTTAATAAATAAGCTTAATTGAAATTGTATTTCTACAAAAGACTCTGTTTCTAAGGGGTTATCAGTTGCTACAAATAAATAATTATCTTTAATATTAAGGGGTAATAGTCGATATTTTTTTATCTGCTCTAGATTTAATAGATGAGTCAAAATCTGTTCTTTTTTTAGATTATCTAAATTAACAAAAGAGAGGTGAAAGTTTTTTGAAAATAGCTCTGCAATTTGGTATTCACTAAGAATATTATTAACAGTAAGATAAGTTAGAAATAGCTGGCCATTTTTCAAGCTTTCTTGATAATAGAAACGAGCTTCATCAAAACTTAGAACTTTTTCTTTTACAAAAAAATCAAGAGTTGATGATTGATATTCATCCACAGTAGTTGGCATTGCTTCTTTATATAAATTCCATTAAGTAGCTAATATAAATAAAAAAAAATTAAATTGCATTAACAATTTTATTTATATCCAAGATCTTCAAAAATACTAGATTTTAGGCGATTTGATTTTTTTTGACCCTCGCTTTTTTAAAAGAAAGTAATAGAGAGTTCTATTGCGAACTTTTAAAAAAGCGAGGGGCAGAAAAAGCAATAGACTAAAAATAGCATTTTTGAAGAGCGCGGGTATATCATTTTAGCAATCCCTTAATTGTAGTCACATCTTATCTTGATGCGATAGGTTGGGTGTGATACAAAGATAGATTAATTAAAAAACAATTAAGGGATTAATCTTGCTTTTGGATGTCGAAAAAAGCCGTTTTCAAGCTTTAGACCATTGGTTCGATTCAATCCAAGGAATCGAAATTGCGTCTGCTTTTGGCAAAGAAATTGATGCATTTAAAGATTTCATGCATGGCGATATTCTATTGCAATTGGGTTCTGCTGGCGATAGCCCTTGGTTAGACAAGTTAAGGTATAGATATAAATGGCAATTAAGTCCTAATAGAAATGATAAAAATACGGTTCTTAGTTCCTGTAATCAAATGGCCTTAAATCGAAATTCAGTTGATGCCATTATTTCTCCTTTATCTATGTCTGCTTTTAACCATCACAAAAACCCTATTGATGAAATTGATAGAGTTTTAAAACCAGGTGGTTTTGCTGTTTTTTTCGGAATAAATCCTTTTAGCTTTTGGGGTTTATTTTTAAAAATGAAAAAATTTTCATGTTTTGGCGAGCATAAAGGTAATTCGATGTCTTTTCTCTTTGTAAAAAGAGCGATGCAACATCGGGGTTATCATTGCTGCCATGCCTCTCATTTTTATTATTTACCGCCTGTTTTAACTAAACAAGGTCTCGAAAAATTAGAAGTCTTAAATGAAATAGGGAAGATGGTTTCTTTGATTCCAGCAGGTTTTTATTGCCTTGTTTTTCAAAAGCAAGAATTAAGACCTAGTTTAACAGCAGAAAATCTACAAGAACATTACAACAGAGCACATGTTCTACAACCACTTTGTAGAACGTCTTCGAAGTCTTAATCTAAAACATGCCATTTTAAAAGAACTTGGGTATAATGGCCGACTAAAATTTAGGTTTAGTCTAAGACGACAACAATTTTAGAAAAGAAAAAATTTTCTTACTTGATTTAGGTAGATTATCTGCATGTCAAAAAAATCACTTTATAGAATAAGCTTTGCTAATCAAGATGACATTTATGAGATTTATGCACGCCAAATCCATGAAAGCGATATTTTTGGTTTTATTGAAGTAGAGGAGTTTGTTTTTGGGGAAACCACTTCGTTAGTTGTAGACCCCTCTGAAGAACGCCTAAAGGTAGAATTTAGTGATGTAAAGCGTACTTTTATTCCTATGCAATCGATTTTTCGTATTGATGAAGTCGATAAACAGGGCGTTTCTAAGGTAAAAGAAAAATCAAAGGATGGCGGAACAGTATCGATGTTCCCTCTAAGAGATAAACGTAAAGATTAATATAATATAGGTGTCAGATGTCAATTCCTAATAAAATTAAAGAGGTATATGAAAAAGCTACTTGTTTGTTTACCACAAAAGAAATAGAAGCCGCTTTAGATAGAATGGCTGTAAATATCCATGAAGTTCTTCATGATAAAAACCCGATTATACTTTGTGTAATGATTGGTGGCCTTGTTCCAATGGGGAATTTATTACCACGTCTAGATTTCCCTTTAGAAGTCGATTATATCCATGCAACACGCTACCGTGGCGAAATTCGTGGTGGGGAGTTAGTGTGGAAAGTTAAACCTTCACTTGATTTAAAAGGCAGAACTGTGCTTGTAGTTGATGACATTTTAGATGGTGGAGTGACACTAGCCGCTATTTTACAAGAAATAATGGAAATGGGTGCTTCAGAAGTCTATTCAGCAGTCTTAGTGGATAAGCATCATAAGCGTGTGGAAAATGGCCTTAAAAATGCAGATTTTGTTGGTTTGCAAGTTGATGATCATTATATCTTTGGTTACGGCATGGATTATAACGAGTATCTCCGTAATGCACCTGGAATCTTTGTTGTTGCACCTGAGCATGGGTAAAGGAAGATCCTTCGCTACGCCCAGGATGACAAGCATTCTGTCATTCTGAACGTAGTGAAGAATCTGATTAGAATACAGAGCCAATCTAAATAAGTTCAACATAGTTGATGACAAAGGGCTTAGGATGATAGCAGAGAAGTTCAGTGACATTCATCGACAGCATTAAGATTATTTCAAAGCTAATTTTTCATTAATTTTTGGAAATTGATTCAAAGCAATGGTGATTTGTTTGTAAAGATCGGGCAACCAACGGGGTTGAGCAAAGTTTGTTGTTGCAGCTTTACCTAAGCGAAGATCATTCGGGGCAATAATTACTTTTACATGATTTAAGCCAACTCGTCTTGTTAATAAGAAAAGCTGATCAATTGCTTTATCCCCAACAGCAAGACAACCAACTGATAAAGATTTTCCATGGACAAAGATATTATTACCAAGACGTGAGCGACCATCTTTAATGGCCTGCAAACGATCATAACTATTAGGATAGTTAATCATCATAGATAAATGCATGCTGCTGAATGGATTAAACATAGTAAGGCGGTAAATGCCTTCGGGAATTTGGCCGTCTCCTTCTTTTAATTTAGGGCCTAAGCGTCCACTAAAAGCAGAAAGAGGGTAGTTATGGATGTGACGCCAACCTAGTGTCTCATCTTTTGCCCAAAGTTCAACATTTCTTTCTTTTTTAAAAGCTAATAAGGCAACATCTTTAGGGGGGTAAGCTACGTTTGCCTTAGCAAAAAAGCGTTTTAATTCAGGTTCTGTACGTAAGCCATATTTAATAACAGCCTTATCAACAGCCTGCTCCCAATTTAATTTAGGTGCCATGCCATATGATTGAGACATAAAAAAAATCAAAAAAGTAAAAAGGAAGTTTCGCATATTCATGGCTACGAAAAAAATTTCCGCTATATTATCAAAAAATAACCACTAGAACAAATACTTAACAATGAGGGTTAAGTCTTTCTCTACAATAGAAAAATCTAAATTTATTGTCAATTTATTCCATAGGAAATAGGTAAAAATAAATGAAATTGAGGGAGACTGGTATTTAACATTTTTCTTTAAATAATATACTATGTGCTCTTTTAATGGTCTGGTAAAGATTTTAATGCCTTTTTCACTTTTTATGTTGGGAACAGAGACTGATTATACACCTAGGTCAACATTAAATTACCCCTTTGGAGAAACACTTTCAGTTCTTGCAACCTTAATTGATGGAGTGCTAAAAAAAGGAGAATTTGCTAAAGAGCAAGCTTATTATTTTGAATCTCCTCACGCGGCTTTATTTAATGGCCCTAATTTCAGTGGTAGTAATGTCAACAATATTATTTTACGGGCAGTCAATAGAGCATTAGATGCAATATCAAAAGGCGAGTCAATAATTAATATTATTGGTCATAGTCGAGGCGGTTGTATTTCTTTACTAATAGCGCATTATCTAAAGTTTATTCAACAAGAATGTGAAAATGGAAAAACGGTAATTGAAATTATTAAACTATTGGAAAATGAGGAAAATGTTGCTAATACAAGTCATCTTTTTAAATCATTAAATATAGTGACTACCAAATTACGGGGAATGAATTTAAATAACTTAAAGAATATAAAAATAAATTTATTTACTTTAGATCCTGTACCAGGAAATCCCATACATATAACAGAAAATTCGAGTGGGGTTCTTAAAAGGATAGCCAAAAATACCAATTGGTATAATAAGCATTTTTTTAAGCTTCCACCTATTAATAATTGTACTAGTCTATATTATCAAGATGAAACCAGTGTTGGATTTTGTCCAATCGTTTTTAAAATACCTGAAAGTCAAGGGCAATATCAATTAGATTCTATTCCTGGCCATCATGGTTTAGGATCTTCTGGTAAGCCAGTGAATCAAAAAAATCAGCCTTTACCTAAAAATGATGGGTTAGAAAATATTCAAAAATTAGTTTTTGCTAAAATGGCCCTATTTTTACTAGATAATGGAGTTAGATTTAATGAAGCAAGTGCTTACTATAAAAAATTAGAATTACGACAAACCATTACTACTATTTTAAATAATGAAAATATTTCTTTAAATGAATTAACTAGTTACAAAGATGCTTTTTTACTTGCTCTTTATAAGATTATTAGAGCATCTAAAAATAATTTAACAACACTTAGACAGTCTAATTATGGCCTCGGCAGTAATGGCCTTGAAAGAAAAGCACTTATTAATGTAGATGAAGAAGGTATTTTCGAAACAAAAATGCTTTCAACTATACTTCCACCTCGAGGTAGGTTTGTTAATCGAGAGCATGCTTATTTAGAGAGTAAAAATTTATTAGCCAATTTTAATATCCCTTTTTATTTGCCTTATCCTTTAATACAGGCAATTAACAAAATTTTAGAACAACCTCAAATTTCTGATGAAAATAATGCCTTAATTCTTGAGCAATTCATAAATTCCATTACTGAGAAATATTTAGGTGTGGATAGAGAGGATAAAGAAGAGTTTTTTGAATGTTTAACAAAAACAATCGAAATATTTGGCTCCTCCTATCAAATAAAAGACTGGATAAATAAGGCTATTTCCAAATATAGAGCAAGTTTATCTGTGAAGTATGATTTTTTAAAATATTTATTTTCACCTATTGAAAGATTAGAAGTTGCTTTTACTACTCTGATTTGCGATCAAAGTGAAGATGAGATTTTTAAAGCATGGAATATTTTTAGATTAAAAGGGGAAATTAAAGCCACGGAGAATGAGCAAGATATCGAGTCAAGAAAAAAAAGGATCTGGGATAATTTAGCGGATGTTTTTCCCGAGCATAATTTAGAAACTGTAGAAATGGCATTTAATGATAATTTAATCAAAGGAGCTAAAGATTTATTTTCTAGCCTTAAAATGGCAGAAGAAGAGCTTTCAAAAATCTCAAAAATACCTGAGTTCAATGACCATAAAATAGATGATATTCAGAGCATGTCCTCTGCTTTGTTGGATAAATACCCTGAGATAAATACTAGAACTTCAAAACCGTTATCCAGAAATAAGTCTACTTTTTTTAAACCCCCGATTTATGATCATCAATTATCTGAAAATAATAAAAAATTAATTGATGAGTATTATACTCATTTGAAATTAACTACCCTGTTTTACCTTGAGTATCTAAAAGATGAAGAAAAGAAATTAACTGATGAAGATAAAGATAAAATAGCAGGTAAAATTAAATTAGTTGAAGATTTAGAGGCTTGTTTACAAGATAGTGAGCATAATATTTCGATAGAAAACTTTTATGTGGTTTTAAAAAATAATGGCTCAGCGCTCAAAAAACACCGAAACCTTATCTGGGATATTTTAATTTGCGGGGCTATTGGGTTTACTATTCTTGTAACCGGCGTCTTTATCGGCATTTTAGCACTTGCTTTTTATAGTAACGCAAACCCCATTAGATCGATGTTTTTTTGGCAAACAAAAGGTGAAAATTATCTTGAAAGCGTAGATAAAGGTTTTGATAAAGTTAAACCACTTTTAAGCTTTGGATAGATTTCTTTTAAGTTCATGGGGTAATTGTCCTACAACTAGAGTCGGGGGCCTTTTTAAGTAACCAACCGAGGGTAGTAGGCCATAATGATTTGGGCACAAATAACTTATTCTTTTATCTTGATGTAGTTTATAAAATATATATTTATATTCACAATAATTTTTCTTAGTAAACATGGCTACTTGTAAAATAGGTGTACCAGCCAGCTTTTTTTCGACAAAATACGCATTAGTCCAGATATTAGCTAAAAGAAATGAGGAGGAGATAACTAAGCAAAATGACAGTAGATTAGTTGCTAATTTTAACCTGCTATTTAATTTGTTTTTCCAATTCAATAAAATAATAATAACTGAAAGAACAACAAAAATGAGATTTATTGAATAAAAAAGCGCATGTTGATAGTTAAAATAATTCCCTAAAATTTCCCCACCAGAAGCATGATAATGGCAGAATAAACCAAGTAAGCCAAACCATAAAGAAGCGGCATAGAAACTTTTACGTTTGAATAAGATTGCACTAGTGAAGCTTAGAAAGCTTAATGCTGGAAATAATAGGTGTAAGGCTTCAACAAAGCTAAACATCGATTAATCCTATTAGCTAATATGACGCTTATTTTACCCGAAACAAGCAGACATGTCTTTATTTATTCAATGCAAGGAATAGGGCTCATAAAGCTCGTTAAGGTTATTTTCTTTAATTAATAGCAGTGTTGGTGCTACATCAGCAGGTAATCTCTGATTTTTTAATCTAAGTAATATTTCTCGCTTTAAGAATTGCGGTAAGGCAAGATTAACATAAAGATAGGACATGGGTTTGGCAAGATTTTTTTCTGCCGCTTTTTTTTGTTCTTTTTTATTTAAAAGGATTATAGGATGTACGGAGCCTAACCAAATAGCCTGGTTCATTCCTTGTAAATGGTAGTTGGAACGCCATAGCCTTAAAATTTGTGTTTCTTTACCATCTTTAGGGGTATAAATCATGACAAGGCTTGGTTTTCTATTCAAATAAAGTTGAGACATGAGGGGTAATTCTTGTGTTGTTGTTTCACCACTTATGCGTCCTAAGACTGAATTAAGTAAAGAATCATTTTGTTTATGCCAACCTGATTTTTCTAATTCTTCTTCAAATTTACTGAGTGAGCCTAAATATTGAATATTAAAAAGGCTAATTGGTTTACCAATTCGGTTGGTACGGTAAATCGGCAATAAAGGTTTTTGTTGATTCCACCAAAGCTCTTCTGTAAATACGTATTGAGTAAAATTAGGTTGGTGAGATTGTATCGATCTACTATAGTCCATAAACGCTGATAATATAGTCGAGCTTAAAAAAATGAGAGCAACTAAGATTAAAGCAGCAGGAACATAAGTGATTTTAGGCTCACTGCGTCGATATAAAATCCAATGGCCTAGACAGATAAAAGAACCGCATAAATAAGCACCTATGCAATCGCTAAACCAATAATCGCCAAGATAAAGTGAACTAAAACCTGCAACTAGTAAAATTAAAACAAAAAAACTGGTAAGTGCTAAGTTAAAGGCTTTTTTACTATAAGTTCTAACATAAAGTACGAGCGCTGAAAATTGAACAACGGCAAAGCAAAGTTCAATGATTGGATAAGAGTTAAAGCTATTCTCCGCGTCAATGATACCCTGTGGTCTTGGGTTAGAGACCCATAATTGAACTAAAAATAAAATTAGAAAAGTAAAAAAATGCAGGCTAAGCCAATAACGAAGGCTTTTCCAATCTTTGTAATAAATGTTAATAAAACTAACTGCAAAAAAGATACAGAAAAGGACTAAGGGATTAATAATTTCATTGGTAATAACAAAAAAGTTATCAAAAGGATGAGTTCTTAAGCTTTGTAAAAATAAATGAATCGCTTGGTTAACATTATCAATCAAAGCACCTGCATCGACCAAAATGGTTAAAATTAAAAATAAAGCCAAGCTTAAGAAAAATAAAATAATAAGCGCTGCCGTATCATTGTGATTTTTCTCTGCTGGCGGCGTTAAAAAGCGGGCAATTTTGGAGTATTTTAATAAATAGCTCCAAGAATGATGTAAATTAGAGCGAAATAGGCTATTTATGCGATTAAAAGACCAACTGATAGCCAAACTTAAAAGCCAAATTCCTACTAAAAAAAGAAGAATAACAATAAATAATCTAGTTGCGATTTCGGGAGATAATTCGGAGCTGGCTGCCCCAATCAAAATACCGGGCATAACATATAAAAGCGCCCAACCTATAGCAGAAAGACTATTGGCAATAAAAAAGCGCCAATGTCCCATATGCATCATGCCAGCAATAACAGGGATAATTGAGCGAAGAGGGCCTACAAAACGACCAACTAATACGCTTTTTCCACCATGCTTTGCAAAATAATTTTTACCGTATTCAAGCCATTGAGGATAGCGTTTGAAGGGCCAAATTTTGGTTAATCGTTCGCTATAAAAAAAACCTAAAAGATAGCTTAGTCCGTCACCAGCAATAGCGCCTAAGGTTGCTGCAAGTAAAGTTAAATCAATACGCATAATGCCAGAGCCTGCTAAAATACCAATGGCTGTCATGGTTACTGAGCCTGGGATAATGCTACCTACAATAGCCAAGGATTCTGTCAATGCCACAATAAAAGTAATGGCTAAGGCAAGGTGAGGGTGGCTTTCTAACCACAAAGTTAAAGGCTGTATGTATTCATCAAATAGTTGCATGGCTAAAGTTCAAATTTTAATAAGAATGTTTCAGTGAATAGAGAAGCGACTTCTTCGAAAGTTATGTTAGGAACATAATCTTTTATTTGTGCCATTTTTAGCTTAGCAAAGCCACAAGGATTTATGTCATTAAATGGGGCAAGATTCATATTGATATTGAGTGATATACCATGATAAGTACAGCCTTTTTTCACTCTTAAGCCAATCGAGGCAATTTTCTTATCATCAATATAAACGCCAGGAGCACCACAACGAGTAGAGGCATTTATTTTAAGTTTTGCTAAAACCTGAATAAGAATTTCTTCTAATTGGCAGACTAAGGTTCTTATTCCTAAGTTACGTCGATGTAAATCAAATAAAACATAGGCCACTAATTGACCGGGTCCGTGATAGGTAACTTGTCCCCCCCTATCGGATTGAATGATAGGAATATTATTTTGATTTAATATATGTTCTTTTTTTCCCGCTTGACCTTGGGTATAAACTGGGGGGTGCTCAACTAACCATAATTCATCAGCCGTTGATTCATTGCGGTTCATAGTGAAAGCCTTCATTTTTTCGAAGGTGGTTTCATATGCTTCAAGGCCTAAACTATGAATCTTTATCATCAAAGCACCATTTTAATATCAGGATGTTTAGTCAAATCTTGATAAAGGGCATCAAGTTCATCTTGAGATGTTGTATGAACAACAATGGTGAGTGCAATATAATTGCCTTTTTGGCTCTCATGAAAAATAATTTTATTTTTGTCTAAATTTGGAAAATGTTTTTCTGAAATAGCAATAATATCATTTGCAAAAGAATCTGTTTTTTTACCAATGATTTTTAACGGAAAATCGCAAGGAAACTGTATTAATGATTGTTGGTCAGTCATATTTTTTATCTGTTATCGCTAATTACTATCAAAGAGTAGCTTCATACGCTATCAGAAAACCCTTTGCCATACTAGAGATAGAACATTAAGATGTTCTATCTCCATTTAAATATTAAGAAGTAAACCAAAGACGTACTGTATCTTTCATGCGAGTAAAAATTCCACCTTTAGCTACATCATTGAGCGCGTAAAGAGGGTAGCTAGCAATAACTTGGTTATCAAATTGAACCACTAGTTCACCTACTTTTTCGCCTTTAGCAATAGGGGCTTGTAATTTTTTAGGTGTTTTTGTATTAAGGCTTAGACGTGAATATTGACCAGCAGGAATTGTAATAAACTGATCTTGATTAACTCCAATGGCAAGTGAATTAAGTTTCCCTTTAAAGACAGGTACTTCGCTGATAGCTTTATTTGCTTTATAGAGTTGATGTGTTTCAAAAAAGCGGAAGCCGTAATTCAATAAACGCTCACTATCATCTGCTCTAGCAGATTCAGTTGGTGAGCCAAGTACTACTGCTAAAAGCCTCATGTTTTCTCTTTTAGCAGAAGAAACTAAGCAAAAACCTGCTTCATCAGTATGACCAGTTTTAACACCATCAACTTGGCTATTGCGCCATAATAGACGGTTACGGTTAGGTTGGCGAATGTTATTGTAGCTAAACCATTTTTGTTTATACCAGTGGTAGTATTGTGGGAAATTATTAATTAAGGCGCGACCTAAAATAGCTAAGTCTTTCGCTGTGGTATATAAATTGGGATCAGGGAGGCCTGTACTATCAGTAAAATGACTACTAGACATACCAATACCTTGTGCTTGCTGATTCATTATTTCAGTAAAACCAGGCTCACTGCCACCTAAGTGTTCTGCCATAGCAACACAAGCATCGTTGCCAGAGTCAACGATAATACCTTTAAGCAAATCTTCAATTGCTACATCTTGTCCTTCTTTCACAAACATACGTGAACCGCCCGTTTTCCATGCATCGCGACTGATGTGGACTAGGTCAGTTAAATGAATTTGCTGATTGTGAAGGGCATTAGAAATAACATAAAGCGTCATCATCTTGGTTAAAGATGCGGGGGGGAGCTTTTCATCACTATTTTTTTCAGCAATGATTTTGCCGCTATTAACATCGATTAAGATGTAAGCTTTTGCATTTAAATTAGGCGCAGTAGGTGTAATTAGCGGTTTGGTAATAACTGCGGCAGTAGGGGTTACCGGCATACTACTTAGGCTAGCACTTGGTAAAACATCATTGGCTGCATAAAAAAGGTTCGCCTTAAGTATCAAAGCTAGCGCTAAGATCTTTCTGCCTGGTAGTAATGATAACTTCATCGTATAACACCCATTATGAAAAATTAGGCATCTTAACACAGCTTGCTGTACAACCAAATATCTAATATTAACGCTTTTTCTCATTTAATGAGTCTAGCCCTTGAAATTTTAGATATTGGCCATATATCTGCTCTCAAATGGTTTTTATTTTATTGTAGATTTATTATTCCTGGACTCCGCGAACAAGTCGCGAGGCGTAGGGGGAGATGCTTTATTAAAAAAGCCCTCTTCCAATTCCCTCCCTACGCCCCGCAGCTTGTCCGCGGGGTTCAGGAAGAAGGTGCAATTTCGTAAAGAGCAAAGATAGAACGAACATAGATAAGAATTTTAAAAACCGAAAGTAAAAAACATAACTAATAAAAAATTGAGATTTAGGAGAAAAGCTAATGGCAAAAAATCAGCAAACTATGGGGTTTCAGACTGAAGTAAAACAAATGCTACATTTGGTTATTCATTCTCTTTATTCCAATAAAGAAATTTTTCTTCGCGAATTAATTTCAAATGCTTCCGACGCTCTAGACAAACTTCGTTTTTTAGCGCTTGCTGATGCTTCTTTATATGAAAAAGATTCTGACTTACGCATTAGTGTTGAATTTAATGAAAAGCTAAAAACAATTACCATCAAAGATAATGGAATTGGAATGAATTGGGATGAAGCGGTTTCTAACTTAGGAACGATTGCTAAATCCGGCACTAAAGAATTTTTAAGCCATCTTACTGGCGAAGCTGCAAAGGATTCTCATTTAATTGGTCAATTTGGAGTGGGTTTTTATTCCGCTTTTATTGTTGCAGATAAAGTGACTTTAAAAAGTAGAAGAGCTGGTGTTGCAGCAGAAGAGGGGATTGTTTGGGAATCTGCAGGGGATGGTGAGTTTAGCATTGCTAATGAAACCATGGCTCATCGAGGTACAGAAATAACGCTTCATTTGAAAAAAGAAGAAGATGATTTCCTAAGTGATTGGCGTCTTCGTCAAATTATTAGCAAATATTCTGATCATATTTGTTGGCCAATTGAAATGAAAAAGACTTCAGATGATGAAGGTAAAGAAAGCGAAGAATTTGAAACTGTAAATAAGGCAACTGCGCTTTGGACTTTACAAAAATCAGAAATTTCAGATGAGGATTATAAAACCCTATATAAGCATATTTCTCATGATTATGAAGATCCACTAATTTGGTCACATAATCATGTTGAAGGTAAACAAGATTATATCAGTCTTTTATATATACCCAATCATGCGCCTTATGATCTTTGGCAACAAGAAACGAAGCATGGCTTAAAACTCTATGTAAAACGCGTTTTTATTATGGATGATGCCGTACAGTTTTTACCAAAATATTTACGTTTTGTGAAAGGTATCATTGATGCATCTGATTTACCTTTAAATGTATCTCGTGAAATTTTGCAAGATAACAAGCAGGTTGAAGCAATTAAAACAGCATCTACAAAGCGTATTTTATCAATGCTTGAGAAATTAAGCCAAAATGATAAGGAAAAATATCAACATTTCTGGAATGAGTTTGGTCTTGTGATGAAAGAGGGGCCTATTGAAGATTTTGCTAATAAGGATGTCATTGCTAAATTATTACGTTTCAGTACGTCTACCTCTAATTCAGAAAAGCAAACAGTCTCTTTACAAGAATATATAGAGCGTATGCAGGATAAACAGGATAAAATCTATTATATTACAGCTGCTAACTATAATGCTGCTAAAAATAGTCCTCATCTTGAAATCTTCAAAAAGAAAAACATCGAAGTTTTACTTTTAAGTGACAGAGTTGACGAGTGGCTGGTTGGTTATTTATCTGAGTTTGAAGGTAAAAAACTTCAATCAATAAGCAAAGGAAAAGTTGAGTTAGAGTCAGAGAATGAGACTGATTTAAAAGAACAAGAGAAAAATCTTGAGCCAATGCTTAAACATATCAAAGAGGTTTTAGGGGATAAGGTTAAAGAAGTACAATTAACTAATCGCCTAACTAATTCGCCTGCCTGTATTGTTGCTGATGAAGGTGATATGGGGCTTGAAATGCAACGTATATTACAGGCAGCAGGGCAACAAGTGCCAACGATGCAGCCTATTTTTGAAATTAATCCTGAACATGCGTTGATTAAACGCTTGCATGATATTACGGATGATAATTCATTTGCTGAATGGGTTAATATGCTTTTCGAACAATCTGTGCTTGCAGAAGGTGGCCAGCTAGAAAATCCAGCTGATTTTATTAGTCGAGTTAATAAGCTGTTGTTAGAAGCTTAATTGCAATTGCATCCTCTCCCACGAAGGGAGAGGATGCCCTTTAGGGCGGGAGAGGGAAGAGCTAACTAAAAACTGCCTCAGTATTTTTTAAATAATCATCTAATCTAATTAATTGTTCTTGTTTAAAATTAAGCCCCAGTTTTGTTCTTCGCCATAAAATATCTTCAGTAGATGTCGCCCATTCATTTTGAATTAAATAATCAACTTCAATTTGATACAAATCTTCACTAAACTGAACCCCAAGATCTTTAATTTCATGGCAATTTTTTAAAAATATCTCAGCTAAACTACCATAAGAAGCAAGATAGCGTTTTCTTAATTCAGCGGGAAGCCAATGATATTTTTTTTCTGCAAGCTCGCAGTAATCTTTAAAGGATAACTCGTCTAAATAAGCGCCTGGTAAAGGAATAAAAGCCGTTTTTGATTTGGCTAACTCAGGAAAAATAGGCGAAAGTTTATTTATCGCTTCTTTGGCCGCTTGACGATAAGTAGTAATTTTTCCGCCATAAATACATACGCTAGCCGCAGGTTCTTTAGTGAAACGGCAGATATAATCTCGGCTTAAGGCAGCAGGGGTTTTTTCTAATTTACTCGATAATAAAGGACGGACTCCACTGAAAGTATCTAAGATATCGGTTTTTTGTAAAGGATGGGCTAAATACTGATTAACTAAATCTAATAAATAATCGATTTCTTCGGGTGAAATTTTAACTTCATTTAAATTGCCATTGAATTTTACATCCGTCGTGCCTATTAAATGATAATTGTGAAAGGGAAGGATAAAGACGATACGTTTGTCTTTATTTTGCAGTAAATAAGCGTGATCTCCCTCATAAATCTTCGGTACTAAAAGATGACTTCCTTTAACCAAGGTCATTTCATAATGGTTATCAATACCAAATTGTTGATTCACAGTTTCAACCCAGGGGCCAGTGGCATTGATTAAGGTTTTGGCTTTAATTGTTTCACTTTTATTTAATTCAAATTGCCAAAGACCATCGATAACTGTTGAACTTGTAATTTGAGTATGTAGCCTAATTTCAGCACCATGTTGTTTAGCCTGTAATGCATTGGCAATCGTTAAACGAGTATCATCGGTTGCACCATCATAAAAAATAAATCCTTTTTCAAATTGTGCTTTAAGAGGCGAAAAATAGGGATTTTTAATTTTATTCTTTATTAATTTAGATTTGGGTAATTTATTTTTTCTACTTAAATTATCATATAAAAATAAACCCGTACGGATTAGCCAAGCTGGTCGTAAATGAGGTTCATAAGGAATAATAAAGGGCATGGGGCGAACTAAATAGGGTGCTAAATCTAATAATAGTTGACGTTCATTTAAGGCTTTTTTTACCAGCGAAAAATCGTAGTACTCCAAATAACGAAGACCACCATGGATTAGCTTTGAGCTAGCAGAAGTAGTTTTAGATGCAAGGTCATCTTTTTCAATTAATATAACTGAAAGACCCCTTAAAGCTGCATCAGCAGCAGCACCGCAGCCATTAATCCCTCCACCAATAATAGCAACATCAAATACCTTTTCAACCATGAATATCCTTGTTAATTAATGTTATTTATTCACATTTAATTATTAAATTTATATTATTATTCCCACAGCTGTCATCCTGAAAAAGCAAAGCTTTTGAAGGATCTTGGCCGCATTAATCAGAAATATATTCTTATTTTTGTGTTTGCTCAAAGAAGATCCTTCGCTTTGCTCAGGATGACAGGCATTGTATGCTTGCTAAAATTTCACTTATCTAATACCCATCCAACCAGTCTGCTGTCATCCTGAAAAAGCAAAGCTTTTGAAGGATCTTGTTCACATTAATCAGAAAATACCTTCTTGCTTCTGTGTTTGCTCAAAGAAGATCCTTTGCTTTTGCTCAGGACAGGTTTAACAAAATTTACTCTATCTTATAGATAATCGAAGCTCTACTAATATAACTGTATTTTCATATAATTAGCTATTAATGATAGGATTTAAAATACTAATTATTTTAGGATAAATAATGACTTATTTTCTTGCACTTGATCAGGGAACGAGTAGCACAAGGGCGATGCTCTATACAAAAGAAGGTAAACTTCATAGTGGAAGTCAGCAAGCCTTAACTCAATATTATCCAAAAGCGGGCTGGGTTGAGCATTGCCCTGAAGAAATATGGCAATCCACATTAAAGGTGATGAAAGATGTCATTGACCAAGTGGATAAAAAGCAAATTTTAGCTTTTGGCCTGACTAACCAGCGAGAAACAACGGTTATTTGGAATAAGAAAACAGGAGAATGTTTATACAATGCTATTGTTTGGCAAGATAGGCGAACGCAAATACAATGTGATTCACTAACAGAATACAGTGGCCTAATACATAATAAAACCGGTTTAATTCCAGACCCTTACTTTTCTGCATCTAAACTTCAATGGTTACTTGAAAATATTCCTGCTGCTAAAAAATTATCAGATAAAGGTGAATTGGCTTTCGGTACTATTGATACTTTTCTTATCTGGCGTTTTACTAAAGGTAAATATCATCTAACTGATATAACCAATGCATCAAGAACGTTGTTATTCAATATTTTTACTCATCAATGGGATGAAAACTTACTGGATATTTTTAAGATAAATACCTCCATTTTACCTGAAGTTAAAGCTTCTGATGGCCATTTTGGTTTTATTGATAAACAATTTTTTAATCAGGAAATTCCAATTTATGGGGTGGCAGGAGATCAGCAGGCGGCTTTGATTGGCCAAAGTTGTTTTGAAAAAGGGATGGTAAAAGCGACCTTTGGTACAGGTGGTTTTTTATTGATGAATACAGGCGAGAAAGCCATAGTTTCCAATCATCGTCTTCTAACCACGATTGCTTATCAAATTAAAGGAAAAATAGTTTATGGTTTGGAAGGAAGTATTTACCAAGCAGGTACTACTATTAAATGGTTACGAGATGAGTTAAAAATGCTAGAAACCTCCGCTGAAAGTGAAATCTTAGCTAAAAGTTTAGCTTCTAATGAGGGCGTTTATTTAGTTCCTTCATTTACCGGTTTAGGTGCTCCACATTGGTTAAATTCCGCAGGTGCTCTTATGGTTGGTTTAAAAAGAACGACCAACCGCGCTCATTTTGCAAGAGCAGCGCTTGAATCTGTTTGTTATCAGACGAAAGAAGTACTCGATTGCATGAAAGAAGATAGCAAAATACGTATCCCCTTTTTAAGAGTCGATGGGGGCATGGCTGAAAACAAATGGTTTTTACAATATCTTGCCTCACTTTGCAAAATCCAAGTTGAAAAGCCAAGCGATGTTGAAACGACTGCAATGGGAGCCGCTATGCTTGCTGCCTTAGGTTCAGGCTTTATTGATTCAACGACCACGCTTGCAAAACTCTGGCAGTCAGAGAAAAAATTTGAACCTTCGAAAGACAAGCAATTTGATAAGGATTATAAAGGCTGGGTAAATGCCTTGCGTTTATTAAAGAATAGTTAAGAAAGGTAGGCTTAAGCGAAATGAAGTGCAGTGCAGCCCAGCTTGAGCTGAGCTGACTGGTAGCTAGCATAAATAACAGTTTATGGTTTATAAATGTTACTCACATCTTCTATTAAGCTATCCAGTAGTTGAGCTGTTTTTGTAGCATTGTTTTTATTGTAATGTTTAATAAAAAATCCAAAAAAGGAATCGGCTGGATTTCTTCTATGGGTAGCAATTAGAATACCATTGGTCATAGTTTGGTCTGTTGCTGAAGAAATTTTCCAGTCGTTAATTATTTCCGCAGTTGTTTTAGCAATGTTATTTTTATCAATTAATTTATTAACTAGTTCATCTAAAGCGGTAATCTTATTTTCTTTTAATCGAGGGTCACCATAAGTTGTTTTTTCAATCATACGGATTTGAATTATTATTTTTTGAGCGGCAATCAAATGTTTGCCATGGATTGCATATTGGTTAGCAATTTCTGTGGCTTTTGATATATCGGATTCATTATGTAAATTAATTAATTCTGGGTGATAGTAAATTGGTGTAAAGTCTTCATAGTAAATTGGTGTAAAGTCTTCATAATAAAATGGCGCATTAGTTTTTAATGTCTTAAGTGTTTGGTCGTTTCTATTACTCCATAATCCAACTAAATTGCTAGAATACTTGTCTAACATATTAAGATCTGCATTATGTTCTAATAAAAATCTTATTACAGGAACATGATTAGATGTCGAAGCAAAAGCGATGGCTGTTTTACCTATTTCATCAGTCATATTAATATCTATTTTGGAATTAATAATAATACGGACTATATCTAAATAGCCTCTTGCTGAAGCTATAAAAAGTAATCTTTTTTTGTCATCCATAAAATGTTCTGGGAAAGTAGTAAGCAGCCAAATAACTGCATCTTTATTTCCCCCTTCAGCGGCAATAATAGCTGCTGTTTTACCTTCACCGTTTTTAAATTTTATGTCTGCCCTGGTTACATAGAGACTCTGTAGTATAGATGTATTTGCCGAGTAACTCGCATACAAAAAAACATTTTCTTTTCTATCAGGTATTTCGGCATTTACATCAGCGCCATGTTTTAAAAGTAAATCGACTATTTCTAACTGATTATGTGAGGCAGCTATTGCTAATATTGGAACACCAGCTTTATTTCGGAGATTGACATTTTCTTTTTTTTCAACAAAAGTTCGAACTTTTTCAATATCGCCGTTTACTATCCAGTCAAATATAGACATATTCACTTCATTAAATAATATATATGTTTGCAAATTATACAAAAAAATGGCGTAGATTGTCTATAAATTAGTCTTGAAGCCTAAATTTTCTTAATGTAATTGGAAACATACGATAGATGCAAAAACGCTTCTTCAATAGAACATAGTAATAGAATTAATTTTAAACGAAGGTTGCTTAAGAGGAGCTGGTTTGATAAGCCGATCTCTTAAGCTTAACAGGAGTATCCGCTTTATCCGAAACCAGTCGTCCATCTTAAATTTAGTAATTAAGCATCCTTTTTCTGTAAAGATTCAATAACCGCACCTAAAAAGCGGGTTGCCTCTCCGCCTGTTACACCACGATGATCAAAACTCAAAGAAAGAGGCAATAAGCGATGAATTTCTACTTTACCTTCTGAAACGACGGGGGCTTCATAAAGGCGCCCAACCGCCAAAATCGCAACCATGGGGGGAACAATAATAGGGCTTGCAAAACGGCCTGCAAATTTACCGAAATTAGAAAGGGTTATAGTAGCTCCCTTTAATTTTTCAGGTGATACGGAACGATCATTAACTGATTTTTTATAATCATTTATTGTTGCGCGAAGTGCTTCATCCGATAACTTAGCTGCGTCATGAATAACAGGTACGAATAAGCCTTCACTACTATCCATGGCAATGCCTAAATGAACTTCTTCAAAACATTTTCTGGCGCTATGTGCTGTATCAAACCAGGCATTTAAAGCGGGTTCTTTTTTAGTCGCATCGCAAATTGCACGAATAAGACGTACGGTGATATCCGATTCATTTGACCAAGCATGAATGTCTGCTTCATCAAAAATACTAACAGGCACTACTTCTTGGTGGGATTGAGTCATGCTGTTTAGCATCGCTCGTCTTACACCACGCAAGGCTTCAAATCCATGAGGAAGGTCAGTTTTTTTATTCGCCGCTTTTTCTACATCGTCCTTGCTGATAACGCCATGCTCACCACTACCTGTAAGCATAGAAAGATCAACACCTAATTTTTTAGCTAGCATACGCACAGCGGGTGTGGCTTTAATTCGTTTGCTTTGAGATTCAGGTTTGCCAATAATAAAATTATCTTCAAATACTTCGGTACTTTCTTCAAGATTACCTACAACAGTACCCTTATCAACGCGAGTAGCAGCGGTGGCTGCAAAACCAACCAATGGGTCGCCTGTTTTAATGACATCACCTGGTTTGCCAAATAGCTTTTCAATTTTGCCACTTTGAGGGCAGGGTACATCGACAACTGCTTTTGCAGTTTCCATCGAGGCTAAGGGCTGATCGGCTTCAACCATATCGCCTTCTTTGACAAACCACTCATGAATTTCAGCATCAGGCAAACCTTCGCCTAAGTCAGGTAAATTAAAAATATTCATTCATCACTCCATTATGCTCATGACAGCAGTTTTTATACGGGAAACACTAGGAATATAATGTTTTTCCAACTGAAAATAAGGCATAACTGTATCGTAGCCTGTAACACGTTGTACTGGGGCTTGTAGATCAGTTAGGGCATGTTCCATAATTTGTGCACAAATTTCCGCGCCAACCCCACCTGTTTTAGCTCCCTCATGAACGATGACGCAACGCCCTGTTTTAGCAACAGAGGCTAGTATGGTTTCAATATCCAGAGGTTTAATGGTTGCAACATCAATGACTTCACATGAAATGCCTTCTTCACCTAGTTGCTTTGCTGCCTGTAAAGTTTCATGCATTGATGCGCCAAAGCTAATTAGGGTTAAATCTTCACCTTCTTGCAAAGTGAAGCACTTACCCAAAGGAAGTGCTTTTCCATCATCAGGAACAGGTTGTTTGACTAAACGATAAATTCGTTTAGGCTCTAAGAAAATCACTGGATCAGGATTCCTTATCGCACCTAACAAAAGACCATAGGCTCTTTTAGGGGATGAAGGGATAACGACTTGTAAACCAGGAATATGAGCAAAGAGCGCTTCTG
>JAIUOG010000178.1 GCA_020161725.1 Pseudomonadota bacterium | reverse complement strand
TGCCTATTTTTGATAATTTTGTTGTTGACCTTGCTGGTGCTTTGTATGAAACGCCAAAAGAGTTTACTAAAGAGCTGACAAGATGCTTATATACTTCATCTTTCCGTCAGGTCTTTTGCAACACGTTCTCATTTTTGCTTCCTGATAACTATAACGACAGCACATTTATTTCGAGTTTTTCAGCTTTAATTACCGAAGTAGATGGGGAGCGATTGGTCGATGAACGAGACAAAGATCCTCATTCCAACCTCGTTAGTATTGCTCTTTATAATTTACCTTGTGATGATTCAAGTATTCCTTTACTTAAAAATCTGATTGAGACAATAAAGAAAGAGGGCATAACCACCCTAATTAGAATTCCTGCTTGGGATAAAAAGGCACTCCCTCAAAAATCAGCAGTGAAAGCCCTGTATCGTGATTTACAAAATGCCATTTTTGATAATCGCCGTGTAGCAGCCAATGAAAAATTAAAGGGAACTACTACCTCTATTTATCAAGCCGCTAAAGGTAAACTTTTACCTGGTTTAAATATCAAAGATAGACTTGAAAAAAGAGAACAACGCTTTGAGGGACTCGACGTTTCTTATCCTTTAGAAATGACTACTCCTGGTTTGCAACAACAACAGCAACAACAGCAACAACAGCAGCAACAGCAACAACAACAGCAGCAACAGGAAATTGTTCAAGAAGTTGATGAAAAAGTTGAAGAGGTAGTTGTTGAAAATTATCTAAAATCGGAAGATGGTTTAGTTCATCGTGGCAATATTGAGGGACATGAAGCGGCTCTTCTGTATGCGGAAAAATATAAAATAACAAAAAACCCACTCGAGGATTTATTTTCATTATGGGTCGGCAGCGATAAAGATGCACAACATGTAATTCATTTTATGGAGCCTTTGGCCCTTAAAAAAATAATGAAATACGCCAACCATTTCTATTTTGGTATTGCTAAAGATAATTTACCTGCAGGTTTTTATTTAGCAAAAACAAATTCCAATAAATTAGTCCTTTGTTTTGATAAATTACGCGAAAAAATGGCTTTGCAAGAACGCAATACGGGCGATAAGGTTAATCCTTTTACTGTCATTTTACATAAGCCACGAAAGCCAATTAGCGTGATTGGTGGCGATCATGCTCAGTTTAACCTCTTTTTAGAAGAGGGATCTGAAAATGGAAATGCCGAAGCACAAATGCAAATGATGAATGATTTGATTAGCATGCCGTATGAGTATATTCAAGATTTAGGGGATGGTGCAGAGGCTGCGGGAAGTGTTCATGACGAAAAGGATAGTGATATAGGTTTTGGTTTAAAAGCGTTGTTTCAAGAAAGAGAAGGAACAAAGATTGAGGCTATTCATAAGCCTTTAGATGTTCGACAATATTTATATGACTGGGCTCTTAAAAAAGGCTGTGATTTACATTTAGCTGCTCTTTTATTTAAAGATGAAGCAACTGGAATTAATCTAAATACCTTTGGGCAACTATTCTTAGAAGCAGATCCTTCCGATATCAGCAAACTGCCTAGCGATTTTAAAAGAGCATCTGAACATTGGTTATTTATTGCGAATGAATTATTTAAAGCCTTTGGTGAAGAAGGCGTGAAAAATTGGCATCAGTATTTCTTAAGACCTTCAATAAACTGGTTGGAAGTGTTAGATAAAGATGAAGTTGATGCGGTTGCTTTCAGTCTTGTTACCTTAAAAGATAAAAAAGATCATCAAGGCTATTGGTGGCAATTAGTCAAGGCGCATAGTAAAACTGTGGGGCATATGCGTTATTCACAACTTTGGTATGGTTTTGAAGCCTTATTCAAATTTATTGAAGAAAAAAAATTAGATTTCAATCCCAAGTCTTTTAAAAAGCTGCTCCAACAAGCTGAAAAAACTGAAAAATTTAATGCCATTGTATTTTTAGACAGGCTCCTATTTGTTTTAAAGAACGCCAACAATGCTGTTGATAGGGTTGAAATTCAGCAAGATATTTTAAATAACTTAGATAAAATAGATTGGCGACATAATGGTTTCTATTATGCAAATCGCTATGAGGGCTATCAATTTTTTGATGAAAAATTAGCTTTAAGTGAGTTTAAATCGATTGTAAAAACGACCACCCCAACTTATCAGGTTAGCTGGCCTGAAGTAGTTAATATTGAATCTGACACCTCTCCTGTACCTTTTGCTTTGCGTTTTGCATCTCAAGTTGTACAAATGTCTAAATCGCAATTTGATGATTTTAAAGCCATTATTAAACCTTTTGATGAAATAGAGGATGTTGAAAATAACCTTCAAGTTTTACGACTTTTAACCGCGTCTATCGCTCTTGGTTTTGATAGTTTGGAGCATTTAAAAGCCGCAGATAATATCGAAAGTACTTCTAATATATTGAAAGCGAATCCTGATATTTTAAATTGGTTATCGAAGTCTATTTCTTTAAGAAAACCATTAGCATTGGGTTCTTTAGACCTAAGCTGGCGAGATCTAGGTTTTTTCTGTGAATTTTTTGCCAATAATAGTGAATATAAACAATATCTTTTTGATTATACAGGTGCACCATCCACATTAATTAATGATTTAGGTCGAGCTATTAGTTGTTATCGTAAATTTGGTACCCCAGAAGATGATCTTAAAACGTTCTTGGAAAAAAGAGAACTTTTTCCTCATTTAGCTACAATGCCTTGGATTCTAATCAAGAATGATGATTTGAGCCTAAATACAAGTGATTTAGGGCCAATCGGAAGGGAAAAACAGCGATTATTAACACAATTAAAATCAATTGATTATGCTGCAAGCCAATTTTTACCTCCTTTTGAGGAGATAAAAACAGCAATGACTCAGTTAAATCAGGGGGTACACAGATCTAATATTATCAGCGAATGGATAGCAAAGGGCTGCGCAA
>JAIUOG010000025.1 GCA_020161725.1 Pseudomonadota bacterium | reverse complement strand
GAAATACAACAAAACCTCCATCCACTTATAGATGTATGCAGCAAAGCTTCTGACAAGCTAGCTATAGTTAAAGAGTCTCAAGATCCAGAAGCAGTAAAACTTGCTATTTCTGAATTAAATAGTTTAGATATTGATATAAGACTGACTTCTTTAAATATTTTTACCATTTGCCAAAGCTTGTTAGAGAAAGAGATATCACAAACAATTATTGATGAAATTGACAATGTAACAAAACTATTAAGTAATTTATTTTCAACGTATAAATCTCTACTTCCCCCACCAGAAAAACGAATTTCACCTCTAAGGGCTCTAAGAAAGGCAAATAACGCTAAAAAGAAAAAAGAAGAAGACGGAGCAATAAATGAAGAAAAAGAAACTTTAAACCTGAATAGAAGAAGCTTAATTATTAAAAAAGAATCTGCTGAGAGCCCAACAGATAAAGATGGCACAATGGAAATAAAAACCGAGGAAGTTGAGAAAGACAGCATTGTTTTAAAGATTAAAACATTGACTATTTCTTATGAGAATAACTTTCAGCAGGCTTACCTTTTACCGAAGGATAATCTTATCCGTTTGGCCATGGCTGATGTTTATAAGAAATGCCAAGATATTCTTGATGAAACCTTAAAAGAGAGAATCATCAAAGATTTATCCAAGCATTGGGATGCGATTTTCTTAGCCAAGGATAAAAAAGAAAAAGAAGATGCTCTAGTAAAATTAGTTAGCTATGCATCTCATAGTATTCAACCTCATCAACCTGAACTTGCAAGTGCTATTGTTGGTTTAGCCATTTTTGTGATTCTTGCAATAGCCATTGCAGCGGCTGCGATTGTTTTAAATATGTTATTTTTCCCTACAGCATTAAGTTTAACCGCGATATTCATTACTAGTGGAATAGGGATGCTCGGGGTAATTGGTAGCGCTGCTGCACTTTGGAGTGGCGTTAGTATTTTTAACTTTTTCCAAAAGGGTGAAATAAGAAACAATCTTAGCCAATCAGTTATTGATTTAGCGGTTCATTGTAGTCTTGAAGATAATTGGCCCAATGATGCAATCAATCTTACTTCCTGATTTAAAAGCTTGGGGGTTCAAGAGCTTGTTATTGTCCTAAATAGAGGCATTTCCTGCCTCTATTGTCCTCCAATACTCTGTCATTCTTAGCTTCGGAGGGAATCCATGTCCGAAATAAGCACTAACATTTGAGCAAAAACAGATTTCCGCCTGCGCCATTTTATATAAGAACGGAGTAATGGAAGGCCTAACCGGCTTTTAAGTTAAGTATTATTTTTTTTCATGGCATACATTACTTTGTCGGCCTTAATTAATAATTCTTCCGGAGTAGATTCATTTGTATAAGAAATAGAACCAATACTAAGAGAGATTTGAAAGGAACCATTTTCAAAAATCAGTGGTGTTTCTAAGGCCTTATATATCTTGTCGTATACCCTCTGTATATCATTCTCTAAATGAATCCCATCTAATATTAAGCAAAACTCATCTCCCGCAAGCCTACCAAAAAAATCATTTTTCCGGATGACACTAGTTATAACCTTTGCCACATGTTGCAGTGCTTTATCTCCAACATGATGACCATAGTTATCATTTATAGCTTTAAATTTATTAATATCAATAAAACATGCAGAGAATGTTATGTGATGTCTTTGGGCTCGAGCAATCACTTCCTCCAAATGAGCCATTATACTAAATCGATTAGGAATTTTGGTTAGTGTGTCATAAAGAGCCAATGTTTTTAATTTTTCCTCATATATTTTACGTTGAGTATTATCAGAAAAAACAATAATCGCCCCACTAATATCATTTCCCTCTATGATAGGAGAGGTTGAATAGCTGACGGGAATTATTTTTTCTTTATTTATTAAAGTAATTTCAGCTTCCTCTTTAACTGAATTACCGGCAACCAAAGATTTTTTAATGTTCGTAATAATGTTGTCATCATGGTTGGATATTCTTATCAACTTGTTTAATGAAATATCTTTCTCGTGATTAAACTTAACATCAAGTAATTTTTGAGCTGATTTGTTCATAAAATAAACCTTAAAAGTGTGGTTAACACCGATTACACCTTCTAAAGTCGAATTTAAAATGGATGTTTTGACAGCTTCTGCAGATAAAAGTGCTTTTTCCTGAGCAGTTAGTTTTCTTTTATACTGGAGTAGAAATAAAACTAAAAGCGAAATAGAACAACCCAAACAGAAAATAAGCAAGGGAATGCGCCCAATCGTTTCTTTTACATATTCAACCGTGGGTGTAACAGTAAGAGACCAATTATTTCCATAAATATTTAGAGGGCTTGTTTGACTCCAAAAGATACCATGTTCTTTATTGCTAATATCTTGTTGATAAAATACTTCGCCTTCATGTTGTAGAGAAATCATAAAGCGTCCATGACTTTGCTGAAAAAATTGTATAACAATTTGTTTTAAGCTTATTGCGGCAGAAGATGCACCACTTTGAATGCAAAGATAACCTGACTGCTCATTTATTGCTGGATTTAATTGAGTGAAGGATAATTTTGATATAGGACATGCTTTAGAACTCACTTTTTCATTATCCTGGCTAAATGGATTTGTTAGACTAACTATCCTCCCCTTATTCCTGAAGCTCAATGATTCGAGTGAACCCATGTGCTTGAAATAATAATTAACATCTTGATTAAAAGCACTAGGATTAGTATATGAGTTAGAGCGATAACGAGCAAATAATCTGATAATAGCTTCCACATCCCGTTTGATTTCAACAGATAATTTTGCATTAATGATGCTAATCTGATTTTCGGTCTCATGTTTTATAGTGCTGATGTAATTGATTCTGACAACTAGCCATAATACTAAAAAAAATAATACTGTTGATAAAAAAATTGAATAATCAAGTAAAGTTGCTAACAGTGGATTTGATAGTTGAGAGTTGGAAAAAATTAATAAGCAAGAGGCTATTGCCAAAAGAACAAAGCCTATGGCTGTATGGATAGCCATATGAGTTAATGCTCCCCATGCATAAGCCTGCTCTACATTAAAAACATAGCCAATAATAGAGATTAATCCCAATACACCTAAAATACTGGGTAAAATCATCATTAAAAATGGAAATCGATTAAATCTTTTTTGGCTCAGGTATAAAAATAAGGAAAACAACAAAAAACACAAGGCCGTATTGGGTGCCATTCTTCCTGGTGCAGAAGTTTTAGCGTTTATAAAAGGTTCTATAAAGAATTGGTCAATACCAATATTTAAGCCAAACCAGTACTCGATAAGCGTTAAACAAGGAATTAATGCAATTGCAAAGCTTAATACACTGATAAAAATATATTTCTTTTCATTATAAAATAGGAGAGAGAGACCTGATAGAAAAAAACATAAGGCAGTGTTAAATTGCATAGGAGCTGCGTTGGAAATAACCTGGACTATGGCTATCAACTTAAACAACCAGCCTATGATTACAATCAAGCCAACGGCCATTAGAACAACACCTAATGATTTATAAATATATTTTGAGTTTTTAAAATCCATTTTCTCTCTTCTTTGTGCTGGCTATTCATACCTTATAATGTTTTAGCAATCTCGCTGATAGATCTCCCCTCCTCAATAAGTACTTTTGTTCGCTATTGATTTTTTTTGCCTACCAAGTTTACTCCTCTCAATATTAAAAAGAGATCGCCTAATAACAGCATCCAATGCTACATTAGTTACCGTTCAAAACCACAGTAAATTAGCAAAAAAATCTCGACGCCTGAAAAATTAAAGCCACAATGAGATCCTAACAATCATTATGGCGATTGTCCGCTCATCAGACCAAAAACCTCAGATACTAATCTATAGATTATCAAACTAAAAATGGGAACGAAGTTGCATTAATCTTTTAGCAATAACCAATTGAATATTATCTCTCGATTGGGGAGGGAAATATTGATAAGCATCTAGGAAGTCATGCGCATTGATTGTTAAAAAGGAACAGGGAGTTAAAGTTGTAATTCTTGCTGTACGAGGTATGCCTCTTAAAATTGCAATTTCCCCGAAAATATCCCCTACAGTCAAAGTATTTACTTTAACTTGACCTTTAGATGAAGAATATTTAGTAACAGCAACCTGCCCTTTAAGAATCGCATATAAGGTGTCACCAATTTCACCTTCTTCTATTACAATCTTTTCGGCTTCCCAGTCAGCTATAATACATTTGCTCGCCAGCATGTGTTGCTCATGTAAGCCTATTCCTGAAAAGATAGTAATATTATTTAATAATCTTAAAAGATTTGCTTCTGACAAACTCATAGAGGCACTCATGCGCCACCCCACTCTGCTTATCCCTATATTTAAGTTATTAGCACAGAGCTTAAAGAAGATCAATTTTAAAGATAAATTAACTCTTTTCGGGGTGAGATTCCTTAAGAATAAATACACTAATAAACAATGCTGAGGCAAAACATACTGGCATTACCCATAAAGCATGATTATAATTTTCTACTGTATATACGGGTACACCATTGACCATAGAAGAATTGCCCACTTTATTTAACATTAAACCGACTATTGGCTGGAAAATTGCTCCACCTAATAAAACTGAAAGATTATTAAATCCTGAAGCAGTTCCAACTAGTTCAGCGGAATTATTATCCTTAACCACAGCAAAACTAACCGTTTGTCCACCAGCACCAAAGCCTAACATGAAAAGAATGGCATACATGCAAGACATAGGAATTCCTGGAACATATAACAAAAATAGAGTGGCAACCAAGCCTAAGAAAGCACTAATAGCTAAGGCAAGACGCCTACTTGATAATCTATCGCTAACCCAGCCAAGAAAGGGACTACCTACGCCGATTCCCAACCAAATCATACTGCATAAGCCAGAAGCCACAATAACTGAAATACCATATTTAGCTTGCAAATAAGGCACACCCCAGAGAGCGGCAAAAACAGCAATTGGTGTCCAAATAGTGAAAGCATAAGAACCAATTATCCAGGTATAGGCATGTTTACAAACACTGAGTAAATGATGCCATTCTTCTTTTAACTGACGTTTCGGCGGTATTTGTTTGGGTTCATGTGGATAGTCTCTAATCACTACCCAAATAAGGATAGCTAAAGCTAAACCTACAAAAGAAAGAATAAAGCTTGCATTTCGCCAACCCACTTTAGCAATCAGTGCAGCTAAAGGCATTTCACCAAACATTGCTCCAATTGAACTCATTAATTGGGCAATACCCGCTAACAAAGCAAATTGTTGTGGAGGAAACCATCTAGACACCAAAACAAGTACACCAATAAAAGAAAAGGCTGAAGCAATACCAATTAAAAAACGCCCTAGAGCCGCTGTAAACAAACTATCAGTTGAAGCAAAAAAGAAAGAGCCGATTGCGCACAAGACCAAAGCTGAGGTCATTAGTTTACGTGGGCCATAACGGTCAAAAAGCAAACCTGCTGGCAACTGCATTGGTGCATAAGCGTAAAAATAAAAAGCAGCGATAATGCCAAAGCCTGCAGCACTGACATTAAAAGTTTTCATCATGGATTCAGCCATGACACTAGGGGCTACTTGTAAAACAAATTCATATAGATAGAAACTAGCTGAAAGCAGGAAAACGAGGTATGCACTTGTTTTGCTTATTATTGGTGTATTCTGCGTATTCAAGATAATCCCTATGCCATGTAAAAAAACATCCATTACACTCAAGGCAAATTCATTTGTCAATCTATGAATTTAAAAAAGAAAGAACGATTTTATTAAACCATTCCTCCTAACTCATTTAATTTGCCATTACTAGGGCTTTTATTTCTTCTATAGCAACTTGACTTGTCGTTTTATCTTTAGCAAAAAAGGTAGATCGATTTTGATATAATCTCTGCTCATTAGTTAAGGCATCATCATTCTGTTCATTCAACCAAAGGCCAATAGTATCTTGATAAGTTCTCTTGTCATTAGGTAATAAAGAAAGCTTATCAGCCAAATCCCTAAATAACTTTTGTTTTTCTTTTCTTGAGGTTGAGATAAAAAATCCACCCTCATCTTTTAATTGCAAATCTACCTGTTTTCTAATTTGCTGGCAATCTAAGAAATCGTTAAATTTGCTAGCATAATCATCTGGATGATTTTCTGCCGATTCAAGTAAAAATTTACAGTAATGAATTAAGCTTTGCATGTGTCCGTGTTTGTTTTTTCCTGCGGTATAAATTTGATCAATTAAACGAATTTTAATTAATAGCTCAGCATTATTTTGGCTTGATTCTAAATCCTCAATAAATAAATCAACTTTTTCTTTATAAAACCGATTAGTGCCTTTTGAGTAAGTTCTAAACAAGTCGATTATAAGGTCTTTCATATCAAATGGTTTTTCTTGACTAAGATGTTTCCTTAGTAATTGATTATACTCAATTAAGGCTCTTTTATTGGTTATTAAATCTAAATAAGATAGTTCATTTGAGCTTTGATTAATCCCACCATAAAGAGATTGTCTTTGTCCAATTTTCGGCATAACCACATTATTTTTTATAATTTGAACAATATCCTGTTGCGTTAATTGTTCATCTTCAAGTGTTATGCTATTGCAAAGGGTTTTAATCGCCTCAAATACCTTTTTTTCATGTTCAGGTAATTGCTCGTCAACCCAATAGTCTTCTTCTAAAAAAGCTCTCATTAAACGCTGATGACTATAAAAAGTATCTCTTAAACGTAAATTACCTAATTTGAAAGTCGCAGTATGGTTATAAATTGTTTTAATAGAAGCGATCGCATCGAGTAGTTTTTGTTTAGTAACAGCCCCTTTTGAATCTTTTAATTTATCAAATTTCGCTTTTATCAATTTAAAATGAATTAATATGCCATCAGCCGAAGATTGGTGGGTTGACTCCATATCTTCTCTTCTTTCATCTGGGCCACCAGGTTGAATAGAACACTCATTATCAAAATATTTGAAAATCGGCCCAGAAATATTATCATCCATTAATGCAGTATCACCTGCAAAATAAATATCTTTGTGATTTTTAGATTGAAAAACATAACCATTAAAAGCTGAACAATGAGCATCAGCAGGAACCCTCCCAGACCAATGTCTAGCCGGGACTGCCGTAATTTTTACAACCTCTTTCCCATTTTCATCAAAAATTACAGCCTGTTCCCACCATTTCAAATCGATTACATTGATAAAACCTAAATCAAGAAATGCTTGTTTATCGCCTTCCGGTACTATCATCCATGGTTGTTGCTTTAATAGACGCTTTAGAGTTACTTCACTCATATGATCTCGATGGTTATGCGATAAAACCATCATATCTATTTTGGCTAAGCGCTTACCAGCCTCTCCGTCAATTAAGCTGCCCTCTTTTGTCATTCGAGGGTAAATAACAGGAGCTAAAGCACCTTCCACTAGATCGGTTGCTATTCTTATTTGTTTTTTAGCTAAATTAGTAGGCAAATTTAAAAGATTGGATGAATGACCTGCCCAATAATGGCTTGCCTCCTTTGGATTGTCAGGATTAATAGAACTATCATGGCGAAAAATATCGCTATCTAAATAATCGTGCTCAAAATAATTTGCAGACTCAAAAATATAAATGCCTACTTTTGCAAATAACCAATTGCAAAAAGACTTAAAGCGTTCAAATTGGGTGGAGAAAAAAATGCGTACGGCTTCTTCGCCATGCTTGTGTGCTAAATGATCATCGGGGGAAGTATAAGTACCTGTTTCTTTATCACGGAGAATATCTACTGTATCAGCTTTATCTTTAAAGTCATTAGATGGATGGCTTTTTTCTAGTTTGATGACTTGATAATTAATTCGTTTGAATAATTTTGCTTCGAGAGTCTCAGCTATTTTATTAGGTTTTAAATGTAAAAAATACTCAAGGGTTAAGTATAAATTTCGAACAAGAGGTTTTTTGAAATCAGGTTCATCATCAAAAAAATCAATCCATTTTTGCAAATAGGCCTTTATATCATTAATAGATTGTTTGTCTGTATTAATAATTTCATTAAAAGAAAACTTATTTGCCTTGTGATTAGCAATTAAAAAATCAATATTTTTAATCGCTTGAATTATTTCATTATCTCTAATCACTACCACACCAAAAGAACATTAATAGCATACATTGTACTTTAAATGGTCTATGGCAATCAAACCTTAATTGGTGAAGTCTATTCAAGCAGCTTAATTCTAAGTAAAATAATTATTTCTTCTAAAATAAAAGACAATGGACTTAAACAATAAAATTATTTTAATTACAGGTGCTTCTAGCGGTATAGGTGAAGCTTCGGCAAGCTTGTTTGCTAAACATGGAGCCAAATTAATTCTTTGTGCTAGAAGAAAGGATAAGCTAGAAAAATTAGCTGTTAATTTAAAAAAAAATTATAATACGGAATCCTTAATTTTAACGCTAGATGTTCAAAATAGAACAGAAGTTGAGTCAGTACTAGGAAATATACCCTCCTCTTTTGCTGCCATAGACGTGCTTATTAATAATGCTGGCCTTGCCTTAGCAACCGACCCTATTCAAGCAGGTTTAATGGATAATTGGGATAGAATGATAGATACCAATCTTAAAGGACTTCTATATGTTACCCGCACGCTTCTTCCCGGTATGATAGCGCGTCAACAAGGTCATATTATTAATATTAGCTCCATTGCGGGTTATGAGTGCTATACCAATGGTAATGTTTATTGTGCAACTAAACATGCTGTAAAAGCATTGTCAAAATCAATGCGTCTGGATTTGTTAAATACACCTGTCAAAGTCAGCGATATAGCACCCGGGGCTGTTGAAACTGAATTTAGTATTGTGCGCTGGAATGACAAAGAAAAAGCAAAACAGTTTTACAGCGATTTTACTCCCTTAGTTGCCGCTGATATTGCAGATGCTGTACTTTACTGCATTACAAGGCCGGAGCATGTTAACGTCGCTGAAATGCTTATTTTACCTGCAGATCAAGCCGCAGCCACCCAGATTAATAGAAAGTAGGCGAATGCATTTTAAACTTTTAATAGGTCTTTTACTTTTTATTAGCCAAAATACTCTTGCAACGCCCTTGCATAATAAATTCTGGTCTTTATTTACCATTAATGGAGATAAAGGCTCCTATCTTTACATGATAGAACCACAAATCCGATTTGCAGATAATTTTCATCATAAATATGATCATTTTCTTTTAAATGGCGGGCTTGCAGTTCCTATTTCTTCTGAATGGCAAGCCTGGCTAGGCAACACTATTTTAAATCATGCAGCAACACCTATCGGCAATCGTAATGAATTTAGGCTTTGGGAACAATTGATTTGGCAAAGGCCGAATGCCATTAAAAATGTTTCTTTACTCTCAAGGCTTCGTCTTGAGCAAAGAAAATCTTATAACTTTTCGGCGATAGCCAATAGATTAAGAGAGCGCTTTATTGTAAGCATTGCACTAAATAGCAATTATAATTTAGTCACTTATGAAGAGTTATTTATTAACTTTAACCGAGTAAGTTGGGTAAGACCTAAAACACTTGATCAAACTCGCTCTTACATTGCCTTAGAACAAATGTTTGCGCCTAATCTCTGGCTAAGTATTGGTTATCTTTACCAATATATTTTTATTCCGGGTGGTGTGCAAAGCAATGTTTTGCTTTTAAGTGGTCGGGTTAACCTCTAGTATTCAGATTTACCCCATATCTAATAATGAAACCGACACTGTGCAAGATACAATGTATCATTAGTGACTTTATAAACCAGTCGATGCTCTTTATCAATTCGTCTAGACCAATATCCAGACCAATTATGTTTTAAAGGCTCAGGCTCACCTATTCCTTCAAAGGGATGACTCAAAACATCTTTAATTAACAAATTTATGCGTTTAAGTATTTTCTTATCAGTATCCTGCCAATACAAATAATCTAGCCAAGCATTTTCAGCCCATGCCAGAATCATTCTTCAATAATTCCATGACGTTTTGGTTGCCCTGCCTCAATTTCAGCAATAGCTTGATTTAATCTTTCAGCATTTTTAGGACTAGACATTAGATATGCGGTTTCTTCATATGATTTGAAATCCTCTAAGGACATAATAACAGCAGGTTTTCCATTTTGTCTGGTAATTAATACCGAAACATGATCTTCATTTACCTTATCAAGCACCGAAGCCAAATTATTTCTTAGAGAAGAATAGCTCATAACATCCATTATAATCTCCGATTTACAACAACTTATTGTACTTATAATTGTACATGTACAAATTGAAGTGCGCAAGCCAAGTTTATACCTAGGTAGCAAAAGTAAATAATTCATCCATAATCTTTGCTGTAAATAGAGTTCTTAAATAAAAACCTCTAGGTAAAGTTGGGATCTTATTACCTGCTTCGTCAAAGCCATAGCAAAGCGATTTGGCATTAGCTGCTTTGGGTCTTACTTGCAGATATTTGCCATAGGTTGCATCTATTTTTTCTAGTTGACCCGCCCCAATCATGAAGGTTAATTCCTGCCAATCTTCTTGCAAATACCGAGCATCTTCTTTTGAGGGTGACCACAGAAATCCTCTACCGATACGACGTTCTGTAAAAGGAATATTTTTATCTCCCTCAATGGGCAACCAGAGAACCTTTTTTAATTTGGCAAAACATTGGGATGTAAGCCAGGTTTCTTGATGGATTGTTAATAAAGAAATAGATGTTATAAAAGTCGACTCAATTGGTTTTCTAGCTAAATTTATTGGGATCGTTTTTAATTCAATACCCAGATTATCAAAATCAGGTAAAGGTTTTGTACCAGCGGTAGTTCCGAGTGCTAGTTCAACCGCTGTGCCAAGCCAACCTTTTCTTTTTAAAGGGTCTATTGGTAATTCAAGATTAAGTAAAATGGCGAGCTCCGAAAAACTCATTCCCTCTATTTGTTGGCAACGAACAATAAGTTCTTCTTCAGTCATTAAGTGCTTTAATATTGTTTTTTCTTGTGGATTCTTCATTTTCATTAATTTCCACTTGTATAGGCGGTATAGGCGATTTGATGCCAGCTGCTTTAAATTGAGCTGTAATAGCAAATAAAACCTTAGAACGAATTTCAAAACGCGTGTGATATTGAACATTAATAAAATAACGAATTTCAAAACAGATTAAAGCTTCATCAATTTGTGTTAATAAAACTTGCACTGGTGGGTCTTCTACAATTTCAGGTATAAGTGCTAATACATCTAAAATTAATTCTTGCACCATAACAGGATCATCATCACGACTTACTTTGATAGGAACCACTGTTCTTACAATAGAATCTTGGTGTGTCCAGTTGGTAAAAGGTTTATTAAAGGTTTCAGCATTAGGAATGAGTACTTCCATATTATCCCAAGAACACACGCGCATAGAACGAATACCAATATGTGCAACTCGGCCCTCATGATTACCAATCGTGATAAGATCGCCCTCTCTAACTGGGCGTTCAACTAAAAGCATTAAACCACCGACAATATTAGAGGCAAAATCACGTAAACCAAAACCCATGCCAACAGCTAAACCACCAATAACCATCGACATACCACTAAAATCAAAACCTAGCACACGAAAAGCAATAAGGCCGCCTATCAAAATCACTGCGTATTGAGTGAAAACAGATAAACTATTACGGATTCCTGCATCACGCGCATCTCGATAGAGCCAGCGATAGCAAAATTCTCTTGTCCATTTGGCAGACCAGATAAAAATAGAAAGCAAAATAACAAATTTAAAAACCGATATAGGCGTTATATAAATACCAGATAAATCAACTATAGGTGTTTCAGATAATGTCCTAAGAGTCGCTCTAATATTAACGTCATCATACCAACCAAAGAGTTTTGCCAATGCAATAACACAGGAAGTTAATAGCATTACTCTTAAAATTTTATTTGCAGGTTTTAATAAAACTTCAATCCAAAGCCAACCATTATGTAAAAAGGAAATCATCCATTCAGATAAAAGCTCTAGAGCATCTGAAAAAAGCCCTCTTACTAATACATAGCCTGAAATAATTAAAAGAATTTGAACTTGATAACGGCTTATTGTCCAAGCAAGGTTAATATAACCAACAAGTCCCACCATTGCTGTTACAAAAAGAGTTAAAGGAATTAATACCACCAAAACCATAACAGCCGTTCTAAAATATCTTTTCTTGGTTTTTAACAAAGGGTGAATTAAGTGAAGAATTGCTTCCCGACTTTTCCAACCAACAATAGATACTGCTAATAAGAAAAGAATAAATAACCGACTAAAAATGTCTTGTAAAAGAGGCGAAAGAGGTAATTCTATACTAACTAACATGAGTGCTGTAACAATACCGCCCGTCAACAACAGCCATTTTATACGGTGATATAATTTAACGTCTTTTCCTGAAGCGTCACTAATCCTTTCTAAAAGAGCAATCCGGGCGACTAAAATTAGGGTTCTAAAGATTAACCATACAAAAATCAAATTTATTAATAAACGATAATTAGCAAAAGAAATTTGATTTAAATAAAAAACCAAGACGGTTACCGTAGCTAAACATAAATGCGGAATGGATCTATCAATCACATTCAAGGTCATTTCATATAAATGACCTGATAGATTTGTTCTCTCTTTTACTAGGGTAATTCTTTTCAGTAAATAGTGAAGCGTTAAACTAGCAGCAATGACGAGTGACAAAATGAGCCATTGAAATGCAGCTGGAAGCCAATCTTGCCATAAATAGTTATCACGTACTTTGATGCTAAGCGATTTAATATAATTATAAAATTGCTGTGGCATATGCACCATTTGACCTAAGACAACAGGCCAATTACCGATGTGGTAACTAGCTAAACTTTGACGAACTGATATTTGCTTTTTTAGCTCTACCTCATGATTTTCTAAATCTTCCTTCAATGTTTCTTGTTCAATAACCACCCTTTCAATACGTGTTTTAACTAAATTAATTAAGGATTTGAATTGAAGATTTAATTTCTCATCTTTAATTGGCGGATGCTTAGAAGTTAAAAGATTTAAAGTCTTTTTTAAAGAAAGTTCAATGTCTGCAAGCTGACTTATTGCGCCTCGATAGGTTTCTGTGACTGTTTGCAAAGTTCTAATATTGGGTTTTTTTTCTAATAGAAAATCGGCTTTTAATAATTTTTTCTCAATAGTAATTTCAGTAATCTTGTACTGGGTTAAATTAACTAATTGATTATTAAATAAGAGCTTTGCTAAAACCAAATGATTTAATGAATTATTAGCCAATTGCTTGGCATCTTGCTGTAGTTTCAAACTATTTTCATAAAGCTTTTCTAGTGTATTATTGAGTTTTTCTTCATCTTTATTTAAAGCCTTTAACTTATCATCTAAAAACTCTTTGGACTTCCATAAAGCCAGATCCTGCTTTTGTTCAATTAAAATTTTCTCATATTGTTTAGCCAGATTGATATTTTCGCTAATTAAAACAATCGTCTTTTTGTTAATTGATAAAAGTGCATTCAATTCATTAATTGGTTCATCACTATTATCTTCAGGGATAGATGCTTGAGTAGTATGTTGTTGTAAGCTTTTTAAGCGATAAATATAATCTTGCTGGATTTTATTTTGATTCACTAAAAAACTTTCAAGGCTTGATAATTTAGCCTTATTTAAGGCTATCACTACTTCGTTTTCTTTGACTTTTTTAATATAGGCGTTGTGATCTTGCGGCCCTACCGATAATTTCGCCTCATTAATTGCTTCCGTAGTATTCGTCTTTTCTTGAACTAAAAATTCAATTAATTTGGGTGCTGTAGCTTCGGTTTCAGCAAAAGAATTGGGACTTAATATCAACAAACAAAGAAAGCCCATACTAAGATGAGCTATCTTTTTCAGAAAATGACAAATCCCCTTTTTCAAAAGGTTGGCCATTTTAAATTTATGATTTTGTTGAATTAAAAGCTGCAAGTCGAATCCCAAGTTCGGTTAGTTGAGTATTAGAAACTTCTGCTGGTGCATTAGTTAAGAGGCAAGAAGCAGATTGTGTTTTTGGAAAAGCAATAACATCTCTAATTGATGGGGAGTTTGTTAAAAGCATCGCTAATCTATCTACACCCAAGGCAATTCCACCGTGAGGAGGACAGCCATATTGTAATGCCTCTAATAAGAAACCAAATTTCTCTTTGGCTTCTTCTTTACTAATGCCTAGCAAATCAAAGACTGTTTGTTGTAACTCTTCTTGATGAATTCTTATAGAACCACCGCCAATTTCATAACCGTTAATAACGATGTCATAAGCCTTAGCTAAGGTAGATGTCGGATTAGCTTTAAGCAAATCGGTAGACAAATTTTTTGGAGAAGTAAAAGGATGATGCATCGCTTGTAACTGCTCCGTTTTAGCATCTCTTTCAAACATAGGCCAATCAACAACCCAAAGCAATTTCCAGCCAGCTTCAACTAAACCATTATCATGGCCTAATTTAATACGTAAAGCCCCCATTGACTCATTAACAAGTTGCTCACGCCCTGCACCAAAAAAGACGACATCACCAGTTTTAGCTTCCACTCGAGTTAAGATAGCTTTTACGGTATCTTCCGATAAAAACTTGATAATGGGTGATTGTAAGCCTTCCATGCCGGCGTCAAGGTCATTCACCTTAATATAAGCAAGACCTTTTGCACCATAAATTGAAACAAATTGACCATAATCATCTAATTGTTTTCGACTTAAGCTGCAACCATTAGGTAATTTAAGCCCAACAACCCGCCCTTCACCACTATTAGCAGCATCGGCAAAAACATTGAAGTTACAATCTTTCACTAAATCATCAATATCTACTAATTCAAGCGGAATACGTAAATCAGGCTTATCAGAACCAAACCGCTTCATCGCTTCAGCATAAGTCATTCTTGGTAAGTTTTCAGGTATTTCTACATCTAAAAGATCTTTAAATACTTTCTTTAACATGCCTTCGATAAGCACCTGTATGTCATTTTCATCAATAAATGACATCTCAATATCAAGCTGAGTAAATTCAGGCTGTCTATCTGCTCTTAAATCTTCATCACGGAAGCAGCGGACAATTTGATAATATTTTTCAAAACCAGACATCATTAGCAACTGCTTAAAGAGCTGTGGTGACTGTGGTAAGGCATAAAATTGGCCTGCGTGAACACGAGACGGGACTAAATAGTCACGCGCACCTTCAGGTGTTGCCTTGGTCAACATAGGTGTTTCAATATCAAGAAAACCCTCTTTATTGAGGTATTCTCTCATGGTGCTTGTTAAATTATGTCTTAATTTAAGATTATGTTGCATATCAGGACGTCTTAAATCGATATAACGATAACGATAACGTAGATCTTCGCTAACTGTTTGATGTTCATCAGGTAAAAATGGCGGTGTTGGTGATTGATTAAGAATTTCAAGCTTAGTACCAATGATTTCAATACGACCTGTTGGCATTCTTTCATTAACCATCCCTGCAGGTCTTAAACGTACAATACCAGTAACTTTGACTACGAATTCATGACGAAGTTTTTCTGCGATTGCAAATATATCCTTTAACTCAGGCTCATAAGTTGCTTGGACAAGACCCGTTCTATCTCGAATATCTAAAAATATCACACCACCGTGATCGCGACGATTATGCACCCATCCACAAACGGTTACTTGCTGCTCAACATAGGTTTCATTAACCATTGCACAATAATGAGATCTCATAACATCACCTTTTTAAAATTAAATATTTTCCTTGGATATTTCTGGCGCATTAACCTGCATTACACCTAATGAAATAATATATTTGAGTGCTTCATCCACAGTCATTGATAATTCAATCACATCTTTCTTTGGCACCATCATTAAAAAACCTGAAGTTGGGTTGGGTGTTGTCGGTATAAAAATCGATAATAACTCTTCACCTGATTTTTCATTTAATTCACCCTTTGTTGCTCCTGTAAGAAAGGCAACTGACCACAGTCCTTTTCTTGGATATTCAACTAAAAGAACCTTACGAAAAGCCTCGCTATTTGTAGCAAAAATAGCATGAATTACTTGCTTTGCGGCATTATAAATGGACCGAACCAAAGGAATTTTTGCAAGTAAAACTTCCCCCCAAGCAAAAAGCCTTTGGCCAAAGAAATTAGTTGCTACAACGCCAGTAAGAATGAGGAGTAAAAGCGAAATTACAGCGCCTAAACCTGGTATATTCGTACCAATAAGCTGTATGGGTTGATAGGAGTGCGGTAATAAACTTAAAGTTTTATCTAAAATATCAATAATAAAACGAATAACTACAAGAGTTACAACAATAGGTAACCAAACAACTAATCCGGCAAGGAGATAACTGCGTAAAGATTTGGACTTCACTATTCATCCTTTTTAGTTTTATTTGCTTTTGATTCATTCTTTACATCTGACTTTGGAGAATTATTTTTGTTTTTAAAATCAGTCACGTACCAGCCTGTACCTTTTAATTGAAAACCGGCTGCAGACACTAAACGTTTAGCGGTACTTTCAAAACATTTAGGGCATTGTGTAATCGGGTTTTCACTAATTTTTTGCATCAAATCAAATTGATGATGACAATTTTGGCATTCATATTCATAAATTGGCATCAAGCTCTCCAAAAACCAATTTGAAATTAATAAAAATCAGCCTGATATTGTAACAAATATCCCTATTTTGGACAAGAGCATAATTATCTTAAAACCATATTACCATTGGCCAAAACTTTAGTTTAGCTTTTTAAAATTGAGTATACCGTCATTCTTTTTTCGTAGCCTTGATGGGGTCAAAGGCGCAATCAAGGTTTAAACCGCCCTCCTTGGTTACGTTTCACTACACCAATGCGCATTTAATACACGTTCAAAACTGCCTTTATAAGGAATTTTTGCTATCATAGGTGAAACCATTTTCTTAGTTAAAGTTTCAATATTTTCATTTAACATCAACATGTTGGGCTCTATGCAATTCGCTATCCAGCCTTTAACTTTAATACCAGCTGAGTTTAAAACTGACTCAGTTAACAATGCATGATTAATACACCCCAAACGAATCGCAACAACAATGATAACTTCAAATTGGCTTTGTTTTAAAAAATCGAGCCAAGTATCCTTATCATTTATAGGAACTAATACCCCGCCAGCCCCTTCTATCAGCAAATGTTCAAAGCCTTTAAATTCACCTCTATTACAAAAATTGATAAGCTCTTTTAGTGAAATCTCCATCTCTTCACTTTTAGCAGCAAGATGAGGTGAAACAGGTGCTTTAAATTTAAAAAGGTTAATTGGCTCATTAAAAGTAGGATTATGTTCCTCTAAATTTTTTAAATCCTGCCAATAAGACCCCGTCTCATCCTCAATAGCTCCACTAACAATAGGCTTTATAGCCAAAACCTTTTGTTGATTGGTTAAAAAATAATCTAGTAAATTACAGGTAACATAAGTTTTACCGCAATCCGTATCCGTGCCAGTAATAAAAAATTTAGTCATAAGCTTGCTCTAAATAGGAAATAAAAAGTTCTGTTTCTGATAAAAAAGGAATATGTGCTGATTGGGTAAATTGATGAAACTGGAATTGAGGATAAAGTTCTTGCATAACAGCTTGAAGATTTCTTGGAACAATAGAATCAAGTCTTCCAAAAAAATAACTCGTTGGTATTGATAGTTTTTTTAAGGTTAAGCGAAGATCCCAGTTTTCTAAAATAACTAGCCCCTCTTCCAACGCTTCAGTCTTTGGGATAACTAAATTTGCAACCTCATAAATACTATTTTTTAATTGTAAATGCACAAACTCATCTAAGACCTTTTTGGGATTGGCTGTTAAATTATTATAAAAACCTCTAAAAACGTCTTTTTTTATGCCAGGCCAATTTTCATCTTTAATAAAATAAGGTGAAGAAGCCACATTAATAAGATGGGTCACCTGCGTTTCTTCCAAAGCCAAGCGGGTAGTAAATAAACCACCTAGGGACCAACCCATTAGAGCAAATTCCGAGGGTAATAAACTTAGCAGTTCATCTTTGAAACTCTGCCAGGGCAAAAGTGCTGATTTTCCAAAACCAGGCAAGTCAATCAGATAGCATTGATATTGATTAGATAGCTTATTCACTAAACCATACCAAATAGAATGATCAAAACCCCAGCCATGGAATAAAACAAGAGGTTTGCCTCTTCCTATCGTTTCACAATAGACGTTCATTTAATACCAAAAGATTTTCAAATAAATAATCAATATCCTCATATTCATGATGATAATTTAAAATAATCCGAAGACCGGTTTCAGGCTTTGTAACAGTTGGCTGGCGCATCGCTTGACATAAAATACCACGAAGCTTTAGTTCACTGCTTAGCTTTAATGAAAGTTTTGGATCTCCTAGCTGTAATTGTTGAATTGGTGTTAAGGAGTCTCTGAACTTAAGATTAATTTGAGCTATTTTTTGTCTAAAATAATGAATAAGCTGTTGAAGCTTCTCGCGACGTTCATTAGCTTGATAAATAAAATCAAAGGTCTTTAAAAGACCATAAGTCAAAGCAGGACTTATTCCCGTTGAATAAATATAGGGTCTTGCGACTTGCAATAAAGCCTCAATCCATTCTTTTTTACCAGCCACAACAGCACCTTGGCTTGCAAATGCTTTACCAAAAGGAATAAGACGAAGTGGAACCTCATTTTGACTTAAATTTTCTTGATTAACTAAGCCCAAGCCCCTATCTCCTATCACACCAAAGGCATGTGCTTCGTCCACAATACAATCGGCTTTTACTTTTTTTGCAAGCGAAACTAGCTGACTTAATTCAGCAATAGACCCACTCATACTAAAAATACTTTCGGTAATGACGACCTGATTATCTTTATTTACATCCAGTTTTTGTGAGAGATCATGTAAATCTTGATGCAAATAGCGCTGATAAGATGCTTTTGCTAAAGCCAAACCATCATAAAAAGAAGCATGGGCTGATTTATCAATTAAAATATTGGCATTTAATTTAGCCAAGAGAGATACAATCGATAAATTGGCAGCAAAACCAGAGCTAAAAACCAGCGCATCATCGCAACCAAGCCTTTTAGCAAAATGGGTTTCTAATACTTTGTGATTTTCATGATAGCCACAAACAACCATTGAACCAGTACTACCTACTGGATAAAGATTAAAGCCTCTTTCATAAGCGGCTTTAATGTCTTTATTATTTTTAAGCGATAGATAATCACTTGAGCTAAAATTCAAGCGATTATCTTTAGGAGCTATGGGATTACGTTGCCTCATTAACCCCTTTTTTTCAAGCGACTTTGTTAAATCAATAATTGAATTAATAAGCATATTAATTAGGCTGTAACATCTTCAACTAAGGTTTTTAGACCTAATTTTTTAAATAACTCTTCATCCTTATTTTGGCTAGGATTCGCTTCCGTCAGTAACTTATCACCAATAAAAACAGAATTTGCACCAGCAAAAAAGGCAAGCGCTTGTAGTTCATCGCTCATTTCAGTTCGTCCAGCAGTTAAACGAATGAAGCTTGTGGGCATTAAAATACGAGCTGTAGCAATAGTTCTAACTAATTCAATTCCTTCAACTGGATTAGCCTTTGCTAAAGGTGTTCCTTCAACGGGAATTAAACGGTTAATAGGAACACTTTGCGGTGGAGTTTCTAAATTGGCAAGAGTATGTAAAAACTCAATTCTATCGTCTCTTGTTTCACCTAAACCCAAAATACCACCGCAGCAAACTTGAATTCCTGCTTTTCTCACATTTTCCAACGTTTCCAAGCGGTCGCTAAACTGTCTTGTTGTCACTACCTTTTCATAGTAGGAAGGTGAAGTATCAATATTATGATTATAAAAATCAAGTCCGGCTTCTTTCAATTCTTTGGCCTGACAACTATTTAACATACCTAAGGTCATACAAGTTTCTAAGCCTAATTTTTTTACTTCCTCAATCATCTGTTTTAATTCAGGCATCACCTTATCAGGCGGGCAACGCCAAGCAGCGCCCATACAAAAGCGACTTGCGCCTTCGGCTTTAGCTGCACGTGCTTTTTCAAGCACTGATTCAACAGACATTAGTTTTTCTTTTTCTAAATTAGTTTGGTGATGACCACTTTGCGAACAGTATCCACAATCTTCAGGGCAAGCTCCTGTCTTAATACTGAGAAGCTTTGCAAGCTGCATTGAATTGGGCTCATGGTATTCTATGTGAACTGTATGTGCCTTGTATAAAAGATCATTAAAAGGTTGTTCATAAATTGACTTAATTATATCTAAAGCCCAGCGCTCATTAATATTATCCACTCTCCACCTCGGTTTTCTTCTTTTGGGGAACATGATAGAGTCAGGCTTTTTATTGTCAATTAAAAAATAATTATGTTAGAAAACTCCTCCCTATTAATTGATAAAGATCTTAAACATATTTGGCATCCTTGTGCCCAAATGAAAGATTTTCAAACCAATCCCCCCTTTATCGTAGAAAAAGCAAAAGGCTCATATCTTTATACTAATAAAGGCAAAGTAATTGATGCCATTTCAAGTTGGTGGTGCAAATCACTTGGTCATGGGCATCCTGAGGTTATAAAAGCAATAGAGCAGCAGTTACACTGCTTTGAACATATTATTGCAGCAGATAGTACTCATGAAGTATTAGCTGCGTTTGGTGAAAAAATTGCGTCCATCTCTAATAAAGAACATGTCTTGTTTGCCAGTGATGGCGCATCGGCTGTTGAGATTGCTATGAAACTAGCACTGCATGCCAAACAATTACAAAATCAATCCACTCGCAACCAATTTATTGCCTTAAAGCACGGCTACCATGGAGAAACTTTAGCTACACTCAGTGTCAGTGATTTGGGTCGATATAAAGAACCCTATGAGGGCTATGGTGTAGATTGTTATTTTATTGAAGACATCCCCTACGTTAGTAATAAAGAAGAACTGCTTTGGTTCAATGCAGAAGAAAAATGGACTTCCATTGAGGCACAATTAGCCCCTCTGATTGAAAAAACCTGTGCTATCATCTTTGAACCCTTAGTTCAGGGTGCAAATGGCATGCAAATTTATAGCGCTGATTTTTTAAAACGCCTCAGCCAATTTGCTCGAAAAAATAATATTTTCTTAATCGCCGATGAAATTATGACGGGCATAGGACGAACAGGCAAATGGTTTGCAATGGAACATGTAGGCATTGAAGCGGATTTAATCGCCGTATCAAAAGGATTAACCTCAGGCTCTCTGCCTCTAAGTTGCGTTCTTGCAGATAATCATATTTTTGAGCTTTTTTATGATGATTATGAAAAAAATAAAACTTTTTTTCATTCTCACACTTATTCTGGCAATGCGCTTGCCGTAGCAGCTGCTTTAGCAACTCTTAATACCATTGAAAAAGAAAATTTAGTGATTCAAGCAGAAAAATTAGGTCAGTTAATGACTTCACGTTTCAAGGAAATTGCAAAAATCTCTAATAAATTGACAAATATTCGTAATCTTGGCGCCATAGTTGCAGGAGATTTAGTCGAACATACAGTGCCGCGATTAGGCAAGGAACTTTATCAAATTGCATTATCAAAGGGGGCGTTATTAAGGCCGATTGGCAACACCTTATACTGGCTTCCCCCTTTAAATACAGATAAAGATACTATTGATGATTTAGCAGAAATTACCTTAGCTTCAATTAAGGCTCTGTATGCTAAATAAGGCTAAGACTAATTAGTCTTAGGAACTAAAAAGTGATGCAACGACGAATACATCTTAAAGCAGATAGAGCACAGCAAAAGCTAAATCTCATTTGGCTTGTATTTATTCTTTTTACAACTATCTTTACCTTATATTACGGCTGGCATCAGTATCAAACAAACCAACAACAGCAAATACAAGCTAAAGCAATAAAAATACAGCTCGCTTTAGAAAAGCTGATAGAGCCCCTTTTTCTATCCAGTTTTTTTCCAAAGATAACGCATATTGATAATGTAATTTGTGATAGGGATATTTTGCCTATCCTTCATCATATTAATTTTAATAATCTTTTAATTTCTGGATTAGCACTTATCGATAAAAAAGGGAAAATCTGTTCCACTCTCAACTCCGAATATTCAATAGTAATGGCTCCAACAAAAGAAGTCTCTTTGCAAGGCCCATATAAAATTCAAGGAAACATAGAGCCTATTTTTGTTATCATAGAGCCAGGAAAAGACCTTAACTTTATTATTTATATCCTGCAATCAGTCATAAAAAATGAGCTTACACCTTTATTAAACCAACATAATTTTATTGCTCTTTACAATAATTCCACTAAAAAATACTTACTGGAATTAGGGCAAATGAATTTAAAACCCATACAAAAAAATGATGCTCATTTTATTTCTGTGGAGCAAAACTTAAAAAGCATACCAAATTTAAAAATAATCATTAAAAAAAATATCTCTTGGGGCAGTTTTTTTTATGAAAAACTGCCTCTTTTCAGTGGATTAATTCTCCTAGGCATCTTTCTTTATTTTCAGCTCAAAGGCTTATTAAATAATTATTATTCTCTAGATAAAGCCATTTTATTAGCGCTTAAGAAAAAAGCTTTTTTACCTGTTTATCAACCCATTTATGACGTAAAACAAAAGAAATTTACAGGGGCTGAGGTTCTGGTTAGATGGCAGGTTTCGTCAACCGATATCATCATGCCAGACGAATTTATTGACGAGGCAGAAAGGAATGGTTTAATTATTCCCATTACCTTGCAATTAATGCACAAGGTTTTTCAAGAAATAAGTCCTTTTCTTTCTAAACAACCCAATTTCTATATTTCATTTAATGTCTCTGCCAGGCATTTTGCTAACAATGCTTTTTTTGAACGGTTTGACGAACTTTGTGATTTTTACCACATTCTACCTCACCAAATTATGTTGGAATTAACAGAGCGGGAATTATTAAATCAAAATGATCAACAGGTTTTGCAGCGAATGGAAAATTTACGCAAAAGAGGCTTTTTACTTGCGGTTGATGATTTTGGTACCGGACATGCCAGCATCCAATATTTGCAACATTTTCCTTTCAATTATTTAAAAATAGACAAAATTTTTATACGCGCTATCGGCACAGGCGCTATCACAGAAACACTTAATGATGCCATTATTCATATGGCTAAAAAAATCAATTTAAAAATTATTGCTGAAGGAGTTGAATTAAAAGAGCAACTTCAATTTTTAGAAGCCAAAGAAGTCGATTTTATTCAAGGTTTTTACTTTGCAATCCCCCTTCCCTATAGTGGTTTAACAAAATTTCTACTTGAGAATCAAAAAAATGATTAAATTATTGCCCTTAATTTTAGGTCTTTCATTAAGCATAAATAGCTATGCAGAACGGGTCGATTTAGAAGCTGATTATTGGCGCTGTCTTGCTAATGATTCAGAAAATAAACAATGGATAACTTTAAGTGCCTATGAAATTACAGCGCTTAACAAGGCATTAGATAATTGCAAGAAAGAAAGCACCTCTCCTGGAACTTGTAAAATTAATCGCGATAACTGCGAATATTTTTCTCATGGTCATTCTACAAAACCAATGTGGCGATGCACTGCCTTAGATAAAAAGGCAAAAGCTTGGCCAAGTCGGGTAGCCTCTCATCGGGACGAGGCTGCAGTATCTGCCAAAGAACATTGCTTAACTGAAAGTTCTATTCCTGATACCTGCTATATTAATTTACTCACTTGCAGAAATTTAAATGCTAGGAACTAATCTATGATAATTGGCTTAACTGGTGGCATTGCCAGTGGTAAATCAACCGTTGCAGCTCTATTTAAAGAATTAGGCGTTGAAATTATTAGTGCTGATACCATTGCACGAGAAATAACAGCAAAAGGTGAACCCGCACTTCAAAAGATAGTGAATCATTTTGGAAAAACTATTCTTGATAAAGAAGGGAATTTAGAAAGAGCTCATCTTCGTAAACTTATTTTTGCATCGAATAATGAGCGTTTATGGCTAAATAACCTTCTCCACCCTCTCATAAGAAAAGAAATAGAAAAAAGAAGCATCAAAGCCCGTGATACCTACCTTATAGTTGAAATACCACTCCTAAACAACCCCAAAGATTATCCTTATTTAGATAAAATATTAGTGGTGGTAGCTGATGAGCAAATTCAAGTAAATCGTATTTTAAATAGAGACAAGGGAAGTTTAACAGAGGCAAAAGCTATCATTGCAAGCCAAATGACCAACGAACAACGCCTAGCCTTTTCTTCAGATGTCATTTATAACAATGGTTCCTTACAAAAACTCAAAAATGAGGTAAAAAAATTACATAAAAAATATTTGAGTGGTAAATAAAAAGCTTAGCAAATACAAAGGATTTAGTTAGAATTGGCTTTAATTAAAGGAAAAATATGACTAATTTAATTCAAAGGATGATAAAAGAAGCGCATGATAAACTTAAAAATGCCTACTCTCCTTACTCAAACTATCAAGTAGCCTCTTGCTTATGCAGCGAAAACAATAACTTATATTCTGGAGTTAATGTTGAAAATGCCTCTTATGGACTTACTCTTTGTGCAGAAGCCTCTGCCATCTGCAATTTAATTTCTTCAGGTGAAAAGAAAATTAAATCCATGGTTATTTTAAATGGCTTAAATACGCTATGTTCTCCTTGCGGTGCCTGCCGTCAAAGAATCATCGAATTTTCAGATGAAAACACAATAATCTATCTCACTAACGCAAATACTGTGATAAAATCGTTCGCCGTTATCGCCGGTATTGCGGGTTTCCACGACCTGCCAGGCGTTGGTGGAACCGGCCACCGAATCCTCCCAGGCCTGCATGCGGGACATCCAGTCCGGCGTCACATGGCGCAAGCCTTCCTCCAAATCGCGGATCTGACGGGTCAGGTTACCCACCAAGAGTTGCTGCTCCGGCGGGTAGTACACGCGGCTGGATTCGTGGTCATTGTTCAGGAAGGCGAACAGCCGGTAATATTCCTCCTGGGAAATCGGATCGAACTTGTGGTTGTGGCAACGGGCGCAGCCGAGACTCAGACCCAGGACTGACTGACCGAGGGTGTCGATAGTGTCCTGAAGAGTCAGATGATGGTAATTCTCCGAGTCGAACCCGAACCGCCGGGAAACGGCCAGATAGCCCGTGGCCGTTATCCGTTCGGCGTAACGCTCCCGTGGTCCCTGCCGCGCTAGGATATCTCCGGCGATCTGTTCCCGCAGGAACTCATCAAAGGGTTTGTCGCGATTGAACGAGTCGATCACGTAGTTCCGATACCGCCAGGCGTCGGGTATCGGATAATCGGCGGTCTCTCCGGCGGTGTCGGCATACCGCACGACGTCCAACCAATGGCGTGCGGCTCGTTCCCCGTAATGGGGCGAGTCCAGAAGGCGGTCCAAGACCCTCGCCCGGGCGGCGGAGGACTCGTCTGCCAAAAATGCCCGCATGTCTTCGGGCGTAGGCGGCAGGCCGGTTAGATCAAAGGTCGCCCGGCGCAACCACGTTCGGCGGTCGGCCGGGGCGGCGGGTGAACTTTGGTGTGCTTCCAGGTCCGCCAGGATAAAGGCGTCCACCGACGTTTGTGGCCAGGTGGAATTTTGGACGGCGGGCAGGGGAGGATTCTGGACGGCTTGAAAGGCCCAGTGCGATTGGGCGACGGCTTTGGGGGAGTCGGAGTTGGAGGTGGGCGTGGCGGAATCCGGAAACAGCGCTCCCTGACGAATCCAATGCGCCAGATCTGCCACGGTTTCGGCCGGCAGCGGCGGTTGGCCGTCCCGCGCCGGAGGCATGCTCACGTGCGGATCTGTGCGCGCCACAGCTCGCCAGAGCAAACTGCGCTCCGGATCCCCG
>JAIUOG010000177.1 GCA_020161725.1 Pseudomonadota bacterium | reverse complement strand
CGAAATATCTAAAAAATTTTAATGACAATATGGATAAACATTATTTAGCCCCCTTAGAATTATTAAATTTAGCCAATCAACATGCCTATAGTGCCGATTATCTTTTAAAAAATAATGAGGAAATTAATGTTCGAGGTTTAGGCAACGTTGATACTTTTTTTTCCTGCATCTCGCTTATGTATGTTGCCTATGAATTAAATTTAAAAGCCTATCTATTGCAAAAAGATAATAAAAATAATCAGTATAAAAATCTCTTAGAATTATTAGAATTGGCTACTGATTTAAATATTGCCAATGATGATATTCTTCTCTTAAAAGAACTGTCAAAAGCCTATGCTTTCCGTAAAGGTATTGATTATGAACTTTTCGAAGATAGAGAGCATTTGCACGTATTTTGTGTCGAAATCATCAGGCTTTATACTCGTTTTCAAGAATTATTACCTTTAGAGTTACATCCTGACTACCAATAGTAACTTGGCATAAATGCCATTTCACGCTAGGATTATATCTTTTTCGAAGGGACTATATTGTAATGGATGATTTAGACTTGAAATCCTCTCAAAGCATTCAGCAACAAGTGCTTGAATTAGCAGCTCATCTAAATGAGCGCATTTTAGGGCAGCAGGATTTAGTCTCCCGCTTACTTATAGCTATGCTAGCAGATGGACATCTTCTAGTTGAAGGTGCCCCAGGCCTAGCTAAAACACGTGCTGTTAAAGAATTATCGTCCATGATTGAAGGTGATTTTCACCGCATTCAATTTACACCGGATTTACTGCCAGGGGATTTAACAGGAACTGATATTTACCGCCCTGAAAATGGCTCTTTTGTGTTCCAACCAGGGCCTATTTTTCATCATTTAATTCTTGCTGATGAAATCAACAGAGCACCAGCGAAAGTGCAATCCGCACTTTTAGAAGCGATGGCTGAACGTCAGGTAACTATTGGCGGAAAAACTTATCCTCTACCTGAGCTTTTTTTGGTTATGGCAACCCAAAATCCTATAGAGCAAGAAGGAACCTATCCTCTACCCGAAGCCCAACTCGATCGTTTTTTGATGTACGTCAAAATTAGCTATCCTAATGCCTTAGTCGAAAAAGACATTTTAAATTTGGCAAGAAATGAAGCTTTAGGCATTAGAAAAGAGGGTAATAAATTAAAACCGCTTAGCCAAGCGATTCTTTTTGCAGCGAGAAAAGAAGTTTTACAAGTCCATTTAAGTGAGGCCTTAGCAAATTATTTAGTTGAGCTTGTGGTTGCCACAAGAACACCCGCGGCCTACAGCCCAGAGCTTAGTCGTTGGCTTCGTTTTGGCGCAAGCCCCAGGGCTACTATTTCTTTAGATAGATGTGCACGTGCCCATGCTTGGTTAAAGGGACGTGATTATGTTATCCCTGAAGATATCCACGCGCTTGCCCACGATGTCTTACGACATCGTATTTTACTTAGTTTTGAAGCAGAGGCAGAAGGAGTAAGTACAGATGATTTTATTGACTCCTTATTACGTCTAGTTGCTGTGCCATAGAGTTTTTTTATGAGTGAAGGGATTACAGTCGAGCTAGAAGAGCTAATTGCTCTAAGGCGTTTTGCTAAAAAGGTAAAATATAAACCGTCCAAATCGAGTTTTCGAGGTGGTAATCAGCTATCGAAATTGCGCGGCCGAGGAATGGATTTCGCTGAAGTTCGCAACTATCAAGCAGGGGATGAAATACGCCACATGGAATGGCGAGTGACAGCCAAAACAGGCCGCCCTCATGTAAAACTTTATCAAGAAGAACAAGAAAGGCCTGTTGTTCTCGTCACTGATTTCAACCCATCAATGTATTTCGGCACAAAACTCGCTTTTAAATCAGTTGTTGCAGCACGTCTAGCAGCCCTACTTGCTTGGACTGCAGTGAAACAAAAAGATAAGGTTGGTTCCATTATTTTTTCTAGCCAAGAGCATCATGAATTAATCCCCCAAAATAGAGAGTCAGCTATCCTTCCTTATCTTGCACTACTAAGTCAATTTACAGCGAAATTAGAAACGAACTATCAACAAAAACCCTTTTTACTCAGTGAGGCCTTAGTACGTTTAAGACGAGTAACAAGACCAGGCTCAATCATTGTTTTAATCAGTGATTTTTATCATTTTGATGAGGAAAGCCATAAGCATTTAAACCGGTTAAGAGCCCACAACGATATCCTGGCTTACCATATTTGCGACCCTCTGGAGCTAGGCCCTCCTAAACCAGGCCAATATCCCATTACTAATGGTAGTGAAGAAATTATTCTTAATACCGATACCAAAAGTATTTATAAGGCCTATACAGATTATTGTTTTAACCAGCAAGAACTACTGAAACAAAATTTAAAAAAATTAGGCATTCAATATAATGAGGTTAGAGCGACAACCGATTTAGCAAGTTTAGTTGCACATACTTTTCCAAGGAGGATAAATGGATAATGCCAATCCTCTAGCTAATTTACGAGATATCCATCTTCCCGAAACAGTCGGCTTTTGGCCGTTTGCTTTTGGTTGGTATATTCTTTTTTTACTACTGTTAAGTTTAATTCTCTTTTTTGTTTATAGAAGATATCAATATCAGCGCAAAATTAGGGCGCAAGTTGAAGCCTTAAAGTTATTAAAAATCTATGAACAACAATATCTATCTGAAAAAAACAGCCCCAAAACTGCAATGCAAATTTCTGAATTATTAAGACGAGTGGCTTTAGCCTATTATCCTCGCGAACAGGTTGCCGGTATTAATGGCGAGGCATGGCTTAGATTTCTGCAAGAAAATAGTAAAAAGGCTGACCTAAGCGCTCTTAGTAATTATTTACTGCACCTTCCTTATATGCAGGAGCAACAGATTGATTTAACTCCCTTATTTAATAAGGCAAAACTCTGGATAGAAGAAAGGGGGCAGCGTGTTTGAATTTGCAAATCCTTGGCTTTTATT
>JAIUOG010000024.1 GCA_020161725.1 Pseudomonadota bacterium | reverse complement strand
AAAGGAGCATTGAATATTGCTAAGGCGTATAATTTTAAAAAATTGTTTTGATTAAAGCAGTTTAAGCTGAAAATCCTTGTTATTATTTTTAGTTAATGAATCAGGAATATGAGAATGCACTATTTTTAAATTACCATGTAAATAATGCTTTTGTTGCTCTTCTTTTATTTTAAAATCTGAATGTCTTTCAATATCATTCTCCGGCGCTTGCATCACTTCAAACGCAGAAAATGGGTAAAATTTATTGGCCCAGGTATCACAGACAATAACATTATCCCCCCAAGTAGAAGGATCTCCAGTGGATGAACCTATTTCTCTTCCTATCATTACGAAGTTATGATCGCCCCCTTCCATCTTGCAAAGATCAACAACAACATCTTTTTCTTTTAAATAATGGTACGTAGCAAAAGCCTGTTCACCACAGGTTCCAGACTTATCTTTTTGAATAGCCTGGTAAACATGTTGCGCTTTTTCATCAATTGTTTTTAATTTTTCAAATGTGAGATGTAATTTAAATTTATTCATTTTGACATCGATAGATTTCATTACGGATTGATCCGAAATATTGGTACCTTCTATAAACTGTCTTATATGTTCAATTGCCTCTTTTGCAAGAGTTTCGTTTTTTTGCTTACTCATAAGATCTCAATATGGAATGCATGCTCATTAATTATACAACAAATAAACGATGAGAGAGTGGTATAAAATAAACACAAAATCATCTAATCATGATTGATAAATATATTTCACTTAAAGCACTTGATCTTTGACTATTAGTACTTTATTGTCGCATTCATTTTGTTGCGCAAAAAGCAATGAGTAATCTGCTAACCGTTTCAGAAACCCTATCAAAACCCCAAGCCTTCGGTCTTAGTCGGTTTCTTCCTGCCTTTTTTGCTGGTTTGTTAATGCCGCTTAGCTTCGCCCCTTTTCATTTTCCTGGAGCGGCCATTCTCGGTTTGGCTATTTTTTACGCACAAATTCAACAAGACCGAGCTCGATATGCTTTTTTTAATGGCTTAAGTTTTGGTCTAGGTTATTTTGGTTTAGGTATTTCATGGGTATATATCAGCATTCATGAATATGGCCATTTAAATCGTATTTTTTCGGCTTTTATTACTTTTCTCTTTTTAAGCTATCTCTCGCTTTTCCCCGCCTTTGTCGGTCTTATATTTAAAAAATTATATACCTTTGAATCAAAACTCAAAGCCGCCTTGTTGTTTAGCTCTTTATGGATTGCTTTTGAATTTTTTAGAGCTACTGTTTTAACCGGTTTTCCCTGGCTTTTAGTGGGGTTTGGTCAATTTGATTCTACTGCAAAGTTTTTATTACCTATCTTTGGCGTATATGGTTTAAGCTTCATAACCTGCCTCACTGCATGTTGCCTTGTTCATGCTGTTAAAGATCTAAAAATAAAACGTTACATTTGGCTTTTCAGTTTAATTTTTTTACTGCTAGCACCAGTTAGCTTAAAAGGGATACGTTGGTCTACTGAAAGCAAAGCCCCTATTTCGGTTGGAGTTATCCAGGCTAATTTATCGATGCGTGATAAATGGGATGAAAATTTATTTTGGCAACTTCTTGAGCGTTATAAAGTGAATACAGAACAATTATTAGGTACTCAATTAATTGTAATGCCAGAATCAGCTATACCAGTGCCAGCAAGCTATGTCGAAGAGTTTTTAACTGATTTGGATAACAAAGCTAATGAAAAAGGCTCTGCCATTATGTTAGGTATCCCTAAACCAACCTCGTCTGAAGAGACGAATTATTATAATGCCTTGATAGGATTAGGGCTTGCTGAAGGTAGCTATCTTAAACAGCACCTAGTTCCCTTTGGTGAATATATCCCCTCTTTTTTACAAAAAATCAGTGCTCGCTTAGCCATACCTGATGCGAATCTTAAGCCCGGTACGAAAAAGCAATTATTAGTGAAAGTGGCTAAACATTCTATTGCAACCCTAATTTGTTATGAACTAGCTTATGGTGATTTATTACGTGCGCAATTACCTAAGGCTCAATGGATAGTCTCTATTAGCGATGATGGTTGGTTTGGCCATTCTTTGGCCATGTATCAACAATTACAAATGGCACAAGTTAGAGCTTTAGAAACGGGTCGTTATCATGTAGTTGCCAATAATGATGGGCTTTCTGCTGTTATTAATACGCTTGGTCAAATTACTTCTTCTTTACCTGCCTTTAGTGCAGGCATCTTAAAAGCACGCCTTTTTGCAGCAGAAGGTATAACCCCCTGGGTACGTTTAGGTGATTATCCTATTTTACTGCTTTCTTTTGGGTTAGTTATCTTTTTTGTTGCAAGAAGTCTCTTTGATAAAAGCTAAAAAACAAAAAATTATAGAGTCATTTGCAAGTTTATTCGTAGAATCTATTGCTGCCTTTGATAAGAGACGTTATCCTTGTCTGCTTTACTGAAATTTTAATAAGTTATTATGGATACCAGTTATAAACCACAAGAAATTGAAGAACAAGCTCAGCAATATTGGCTTAAAAAACAATCTTTTAATGTTTCTGAAGATTTAAATAAAGAAAAATTCTACTGTTTATCCATGTTCCCCTACCCCAGCGGTACCTTGCATATGGGGCATGTACGTAATTATACCTTAGGGGATGTGATTAGCCGTTATCAACGCGCTCTGGGTAAAAATGTATTACAACCTATTGGTTGGGATGCTTTTGGCCTCCCTGCTGAAAATGCAGCAATAAAAAATAAAATTCACCCCGCTGTATGGACTAAACAAAATATTGCGTCCATGAAAGAGCAATTTTTACGTTTGGGTAATGCCTATGATTGGCGCCGTGAAATTGCGACCTGTGACCCTGAATATTATCGCTGGGAACAATGGTTCTTTATTCGTCTTTACGAAAAAGGTTTGGTTTATAAGAAAAATGCTGTAGTCAACTGGGATCCCGTCGATATGACTGTACTTGCAAACGAGCAAGTAGTCGATGGTAGAGGATGGCGTTCTGGTGCCTTAGTTGAGCGCCGTGAAATTTCGCAATGGTTTATTAAAATCACTGCTTATGCTGATGAACTCCTAGAAGATTTAGACAGCCTTGATAGATGGCCAAGCCAAGTTAAATTAATGCAAAAAAACTGGATTGGACGTTCTGAGGGTGCAGAAATCGCCTTTAAGGTGAATGGTTATCCTAAAAAATTAAAAATTTATACCACAAGACCTGACACTTTAATGGGGCTTACTTATTTGGCTATCGCAGTTGACCATCCATTGGCTAAGGAAGTTGCTAACACAAATGAAAAGGTAAAAACCTTTATTGATAATTGCCAAGGCATCAGTGTTGCTGAAGCAGACATGGCCACCATGAAAAAAGAAGGTGTAGATACAGGGCTTAAAGCCATTCACCCAATCAGTGGTGAAGAAGTACCTATTTGGATTGCTAACTTTGTACTAATGCAATACGGTACCGGTGCTGTAATGTCTGTTCCTGCACATGACGAACGCGATTTTGAGTTTGCTAAACACTATCATTTACCAATTAAAGAAGTAATAAAACCGTCCTCTGTCCATGATTACAGCAAAAATGCTTATACTGGCAAGGGTATTTTAATTAATTCAGGGCAATTTGATGGTCTAGATTCAACAGAAGCGATGAGTGTTATTGCTAATTATCTAGAAGAGAATAGCTTTGGCAAGAAAACCATTAACTACCGTCTACGTGATTGGGGTGTATCTAGACAGCGCTATTGGGGCACACCAATACCAATGATTCACTGTGAAGAATGCGGTATTGTCCCCGTTCCAGAAGAAGATTTACCGGTTACCTTACCAGAAAACATTGAATTTACAGGCAGTGGTTCTCCGCTTGCCCAATGCAGCGACTTTGTACACATAGCCTGCCCCAAATGCGGCCAGGATGCGATGCGTGAAACAGACACCTTCGATACCTTTGTCGAATCCTCTTGGTACTATGCTCGCTTTGCATGCAAGAACCAAGATAATGCCATGCTTGATGATAGAGCAAAATATTGGACTCCAGTCGACCAGTATATTGGCGGCATTGAACATGCTGTAATGCATCTTCTATATGCTCGCTTTTTTCATAAATTAATGCGTGATGAAGGTTTAGTTAATTCAGATGAGCCTTTTACGGCACTACTAACACAAGGTATGGTTCTTAAAGATGGACATAAAATGTCTAAATCTTTAGGTAATGTTGTCGATCCAAATCACCTAATTGATACTTATGGAGCTGATACAGCCCGCCTTTTCACCATGTTTGCCTCCCCTCCTGAGCAATCTTTAGAATGGTCTGATGCTGGTGTTGATGGGGCTCATCGTTTCTTAAAACGTGTCTATAGCTTTGCCGAATTACACCAGCAAAAATTTATTGATATCAATGATGCAATTTCCGGTGGAAATGGCCATATTGATTGGGAACATACTGAACCTAGACTTAAAAAAGCACGTTTACATGTTAATCAGATTTTAGCTCAAGCCAATACAGACTATGAAAAACAGCAGTTTAATACGGTAGTATCCAGTGCAATGAAGTTATTTAATGAACTTTTTGGTTATGAAGTTAAAACGGAAGAAGATTATTATTTTATTCATTCTAGTTTTAGTATCTTGCTTCGTATCTTAGCACCTATTACCCCTCATATTTGTCATTATTTATGGCTTGAATTAGGTTTTGAAAAAGCCATCATCGATGCACCTTGGCCTAAGGTTGATAAGAGCGCTTTAAAAACAGACGAGTCTGATTATATAGTACAAGTGAATGGCAAATTAAGAGCTGAATTCGTAGCAAGTTCAGAAGCATCAGAAGAAGAGCTAATCGAACTAGCTCAAAAGCATACAGCGTCTTTCCTTGTCAATAAAACAATCAAAAAAGCGATTGTAGTGGCTCATCGCAAATTGATTAATCTGGTTGTTAGTGAATGAGAGGATTTTTCCTCTTAAATTCCTGCGGCAAAGTCCGCAGGCTACAAAAACATTTTTTAGTCTGTCTTTTTTTTCTTTTACTGACTGCCTGTGGCTTTCATTTAAGAGGAATGGCAGATATGCCGCCCTGGCTTAATAATGTTTCCATTGTTATACAAAATGCCCATCGTGATTTAGGCCCTTTAATTAAAAACCAATTGGAATCCTATAACATTGAGGTAAACCCCGATCCTGCTCGTGCAGATTACTTACTTATTATTCAATCTGACGGTATACAACAGCAGATGACTAATGTCAGTGCGAGTACCGCTCCCAGGCAATATTTGCTGATTTATGATGTTCAATTTAATTTAGTCAAGCGTAAAGGTGCTGTTATTATTCCTAATAATAGAGTCATTGTTACAAGGCAACTGACCATTAACAGTGACCGAATTCTTGGTTCTAATTCTGAAGAAACTTTGCTAAGCTCAGAAATGAGGCGTGACGCTGCAATGCAAATTATCAATCGACTCAATCGTGAAAAAATCAAATCGCCAACAACCTAGCGTTTTGAGGATTAGGGGTATATACCCAAACAGCTTTAATAAGCGAATATTAATGTAGCCTGGATGGAGGCTCAAAGAGCTATAATCCGGGAGGTAAACCCGGATTTCGCTTCGCTCTGAGTGATCCTGAGATATTTTCACTCAACTTGCAGTGTCATTTAAATTCACTGTGATTAAAATTTATGTCATTCCCGCGTAGGCGGGAATCCATTTATCAAATAGAGTGAGGTGCTACTTTAAGAAATGGATTCCCGCCTACGCGGGAATGACAAAAAATTTAATTAATGGGTCAAATAATTGATTTTTTGGAGCAATTAAATGCCAGGATTCCTCAGCGCTTCGCTTCATCCAGGCTACATTTGAAAGGTTTATTTTCAAAACCTAGCTTTTTGGAAGATTCGGGGTATATATGCTACTTAAATTAGAAGCCTTAAAAGGTCATCTACAGCAAAAAATAGGTTCTATCTATCTTTTATTTGGCGACTCGCCTTACCTTTTTAATGAAGCTTCTGATGCGATAAAAAAAGCCTGGAAAACGCAATACCCGGATTCTGAAACCTCCATTATCGATATTAATAATGCCTCTGATTGGCAACTTTTAAATGAAATGTCACAAAGTTATTCTTTGTTCAGCCATTATCGTTTGTTTGATATTCGTTATGAGAAAAAAACGCTGGATGCAGCAGGTAAAAATTTTTTAACAAGTTATTTAACTAATATCGATAAATCCACCTTATTTTTGCTTAGCATGACTAATCTACCTAAAAAACAAGTAGATTGGCTTATTAACCAAAAAGAAGTCATAGGTATTCAAGTAAAAGATTTCTCCGAAATCCAGATGTTACAATGGATAAACCAAAAATTACTGGCGAATAATTTGAATTTTGAGAAAGAATTACCTAGGCTTATTCAGCAATATAGCGAAGGGAATATGCTTGCAGCCGCCCAAACAATAGAAAAGCTTGCGCTAAGCACAGAAAAAGACACAACGCTAACCATTGCAGAAGTAAAAACGCAATTAACAAACCAATGTAATTTCGAACTCTATGAACTGAGCGACGCCTGCCTTAGTGGTAACACAACCAAAGTAATGCAGTTACTAGAATATGCTAATCACTCAAAAATTGAAGCTAATCTTGTCTTGTGGATTTTAACACAAGAAATTAGATTACTTCTTCAATTAAGCCAACTTATAAAAAACATCCCACTAAATTCAGCCTTAGCCCAACTTAAAATTTGGCCGCAAAAAGCTAATCTATATCAAAATGCATTTAAGAAAATAGGCGAGAAAAATTTAATAACACTTTTACAGACATGTAAAAAAATAGATGAGCGGATTAAATCGGGGCAAAATTTTCAAATATGGCAATCCCTAGAACAAATCGCTCTTTCCCTGTCGTTAGCACAACTAGTAGGCCCTCTGTGCATAACCTAATTATTTATGGCGGCACTTTTGATCCTATTCACAATGGCCACTTAAATACGGCTCTTGCAGTCTTTGCACATTTTAAGCCAGATGAATTTATTTTTATGCCTTGCAAAATGCCCGTTTTAAAAAATAAAGCAGAAGCAACATCAACAGCAAGGCTAGATATGCTTGAACTTGCTTTAGGCAATAAACCTCCTTTTTCAATTTCTCATTGCGAAATAGATAGAGAAGGCCCTTCTTACACCTTTGATAGCTTGACCTATTTTAGAAATCAATATGGGGAAAACTGCTCTATTAGTCTTTTGATGGGTGAAGATACCTTTAATCTATTACCTAATTGGTACAAGGGAAAAGAGATCTTATCTCTTTCCAATATTATCCTTATTGAGCGACCAGGCTTTATTGTTGATAAGGAAATGGATTCTTTATTTAAAAAACATCAAACCCTTGATAATCAAAAAATAAAATCGCGCCCCTTTGGTTTTATTTACCGTTTTAATGCCGGCTCGTTTGATATTTCTTCAAGTCAAATTAGAGAAAAAATTAGCCAAAAATCAGCTGATATGGACCTTATTTTACCCCCCAAAGTCATTGAATATATTCTTAGTCATAATCTATATACCCGTAATCATTCAAAATGCTAGGTTTTGAAAAATCCATTTAAAAATGTAGCCTCGATGAAGCGAAATCGGGTTTACCGCCGAATTACGGCTCTTCAAGCCTCCATCCAGGCTACATTTAATATTCGCATTTTGAAAGATAACGGGTATATCCCCTTAAACTTCAATAGCACGATATAAAACAGTTAAGAGTAAATAGCATTTTAGTTTAAATTGGGTATAATAAGCTTTAAATCAGTACATTAGGTGGCAAAAATAATTAAGTTAATCAAAAAGCTATTGGGTAAATCAAAAACCAAAGCGCTTTCCATTAATCATGATCATATCATATCACGCACCCAACATAAGCTTTCTAAGACAGACATTAATACTAATGCATTAAAGGTATTAAACCGTCTTAATAGCGCAGGTTTTCAAGCTTATTTAGTTGGAGGAAGTGTTCGCGATCTATTATTGGGTAAAAAACCTAAAGATTTTGATGTTGCAACCAATGCGACACCTAATGAAATTAGACGTCTTTTTAGTAACGCCCGCATCATCGGTAGGCGCTTTAAATTAGTTCATATTCTGTTTAATCGAGATATCATCGAAGTGGCTACCTTTAGAGGGAATGAAGAGCCAAATGAATTAGACGAAAATCAAAAAACTAATGAACGAGGTATGCTCATTCGAGATAATGTATATGGCAGCTTTGATGAAGATGCCTGGCGACGTGACTTTAGTATTAATTCGCTATATTACAATATTGTTGATTCATCTATTATCGATTTTACGGGTGGTTTTAAAGATATTGAGTCAAAAACCTTACGCATAATTGGTGAACCAACCACACGTTATCAAGAAGACCCAGTGCGAATGCTAAGAGCTATTCGTTTTAGCGCAAAACTTCAATTTAAAATGGATAAAGAAACAGCAGCTCCTATTCCTAATTTAGCCAATCTAATAAGACATGTATCAGGCTCTCGCCTTTTTGACGAAATGAGTAAACTTTATCAATGCGGTGAAGGCGTGTCGGTACAGAGACTTTTAATAGAGCATGGATTATTCACTTTCTTGTTTGAGCAAACAGCCAAATTGAGTGATTCAAACCATAAACAAAATGCCCTCATTAGCTTTGCACTTGAAAGCACTGATAGACGCGTTAAAGAATCAAAACCTGTTACACCTGCTTTTTTATATGCCGTGCTTTTATGGTTTCCTTTACAAGAAAAAGCGATGCACTTGCAGCAGGAAGAAAATTTACCCCCCTTACCGGCTCTTGAAAAAGCCATGTCCCTAGTTATCAGCATACAAAACCAAGTAGTCACTATCCCTAAGCGCTTTAGCCTTGTGATGCGTGAAATTTGGTTATTACAATTCCGTTTTTCAAAACGCTCTGGAAGACGTGCTTTTCAACTTTTACAACATCCCCGCTTTCGAGCCTCTTATGACTTTTTAGTATTAAGAGCTTTAGCAGGAGATGAACAGATTGAACTCGCTGATTGGTGGACTAAATTCCAAGATGCTGATGAAGATGAAAAAGAAGAGATGGTTAAGATTATTAATCAAAACGTACCCCCTCCTCGTAAACGCAAATATAAGCCTAAGAAAACAACATGAACCTTTGTTATTTAGGCTTAGGCTCTAATTTACAAACACCTGAAAGGCAAATTCGAAAAGCCCTTAAAGCCATAAGGGCCATTCCTAATACAGCCATCATAAAAGTAGCCCCGCTTTATCCTAATAAGGCTATGGGGCTTAAAATGCAACCTGATTATTCTAATACAGTGGTTGCAATTAAAACCTTTTTAACCCCTATTGAACTTCTTAACTTTTGCCAGCAAATTGAGAAAAAACAAGGACGCGTTCGGAAAATACGCTGGGGGGCAAGAACGCTTGATATTGATATTCTTTATTTTGGTACAAAAAAATTAAAAAGCCCTCGCTTGCAACTTCCTCACCCTGGTGTAATTGATAGAGACTTTGTGCAAATACCGTTAAAAAGCTTACAAAATAATTTCTAATCATTAAAACGCGCTTTTAAGCAAAAATACCTAAAATACCATACAATGTTACCAATCTGCCTTTGAAAATGTAATAGGTCAGGATACCCTGAGCTCATTCAAAATGCGATGTTTTGAAGAAAATCTATTTAAAATGTAGCCTGGATGAAGCGGAGCGAAATCCGGGTTTATCCTCCCGGATTTCGGATCGAAGAGCCTCCATCCAGGCTACATTTAATACTCACATTTTGAAGAAACTTGGGTATCCAGCCTACAAATCTTAAATATTCTTAAGCAATTGGTTATCTAAGGTTTATCTTTTATCTTCAATAACCTAAACTAAAATGATTAGATATTTTATAAGGACCTAAGATGTATAAAATTATTCTGCATGCCACCGATTTAAGTGAAAATCATTACCAAATTTGCCAAGAAGCAATTGAGTTAGCTAAATATTTTAATGCGGAATTGCATCTCTTGCATGTTCTAGAATCACCTACTAGCTATCAATTAGCTCAAGGTCTAGGCTTTGCTGAATTGATAGCTCCAGTCAAGGAAGATGCAATTGCGGTAATGAAAATATTGGGAGAATCACTTAATATTCCTGTAAAACAGCAACATGTTGAAGTGGGTTCAATTAAAAACAGTATTTTTGATATGGTAAGAGAACTTAACGCCAACCTAATTATCATTGGTAATCACAGCCAAAACCGTCTTGCTGATTTTTTAGGCAATACAGCTCAAGCGATTATTCGCCATGCGCCTTGTGATGTGCTAACGCTTAGAGGAAATTTAAAGTCTTAAATCAAAATCAAGCTTAAGGTTACACGTCTCTGTTTCTTCCTCGCTTTTCTTTGCCCAAAAACTATCCATTGAGTTAGAACGTGTTAGTGAGGGCTTTAATTTTTTTCTTAACTGTGAGGCTATTTGTACCAATTCACGGCAATCATTAATCTCATTAAACTCTACAATTTTATATACTGTAGGGCAACCATGCAATTTAGGATTATCAGGACAAGAATAAATCGAACTTTCATGAATATTAAGCATAGTAAGAGGGTCAATATAAACTGTCTTATCTCCCTTTGCTTTTTTAAAATAAGGCAAGGTAGTCTGACAAATGATAAAGGTAGAGTTAGGTAGAATTTGCCAACCCGCATGATTCGTTTTAATTTTTCTATATAGTAATAAAGGCGTTTTGATAGACATTTTTAACATTTCATCTAGTACGTCATTTTCTTTATCCGCACTTGATACTAAATAACCCTCTTCATCTCTAAGATCCTTTTGAAGAATGCCTTCTAAATCTTTTATTCTTTTTTCTAAATCAACATAGTTAGTTAAAGCATCCTTAAATTCAATTAAATCTTTTAACTTATTCCGCTTTGCAATTAATGACTGGTAAATTAAAGTCATTTTGCCTTTTTGATCAACTGTTAATTTATCATTAAGCGCTTTTAACCCATTATATTGTATCGATAAAGGCTCAATTTCCTTTCTTAAACTTTTAATGCTGTTCTCTTGCAATTTTACAGCTATTTTTAAACTATCTATTTCATCAACCGTTAAAAGTGCTACATCAGCAGATGAGGAATCATTAAAATATTCATCTAGCTTAAAATCCTCCTCTAATTGCAAAGCCCTATTTTCATTAGCTAGAGAAGCATTAAGAGCTTCTTCAAATTCATCCAGCACTGGCTCCTGAACTTGCTCTTCTTCAGGAGTGCCGAAAAGATAATCTATTATATTTAGAACTTTAATACTCAAATTAGCTGAGAAAATACTAACAAATTCGATTATAAGCCGCCCTATATTGAAAGGATATTTGTAACCCGTTTCAATTCCAACTTCAATAGAGCGGTATAAAAAATAAATTGCCACAAATGAGCCTATGAGATAAAAAAGACCTAGCATTATAGCTAAGCTAAAATAGAACAAAGGAAGCTTTCCTATGGATTTTAGTATTAACAGTTCTTTAGACTGTGTATGCTTTTCTACCTCTTCTTCAAAAAATATGAGAATTGCTACAGGTGGTGCTATAATAAATACCAAGAAGGCTAAAACAGCAGTAACACTAAGCAATAAAATAAAAGCAAATAAAGATAATAAACAACCAACTATGGCACCAAAAATCTTCTTTCTCATTATCAGCTCAAACAAATAATCTTAAAAAAACTACTTTTTAACTTTTTTCATTAGACGTTTACGCTTTTTTATTTGCCTTTCAGTTAATTTATTCTTTTTATCTTTGTAAGGATTATCCCCACCTTTAAATTCAAGTTTAAGTGGTGTACCAACTAATTTAAGATGAGCCACAAAACCTTTATTTAGATAGCGTTTATAACTATCAGGTAAAGAGTTAAGCTGATTTCCGTGAATAACGATGATAGGAGGATTATGCCCTCCAGCATGAGCATAACGAAGTTTTATTCTTCTACCATTGACTAAAGGAGGCGTGTGCTGGCTAACTAAATCTTGTAATAAACGCGTCAATTTAGGTGTCGAAAAAGCTTGGATTGCAGAAGCATAGGCTTGCTCAATATCTTTAAAAAGTAAGCCTACTCCACTACCGTGCAAAGCTGAAATAAAACGAATTTTTGCAAATTGCGCGAATTGGAGTCTTCGTTCTAACTCTGCTTTTACATGCTCTTTATGTTCATCATCAAGACCATCCCACTTATTAACTAAAATAACAAGTGCTTTTCCTGCCTCAATAATAAAGCCAAGTATATGCATATCTTGATCGGTTAAACCTTCCTTTGCATCAATTAACATCATACATACATGTGACTCTTTAATTGCTTGCAACGTTTTAATAACTGAAAATTTCTCTATTTTTTCATCAACCCTAGCGCGACGTCTAACACCCGCGGTATCAATTAGAGTGTAATGTTTATCATCTCTTTCGAATGGAATGGCAATGCTGTCACGAGTAGTGCCCGGCATATCGTAAACAACAACCCGTTCTTCACCTAAAATACGGTTTATAAGAGTGGATTTACCCACATTCGGCCTTCCTGCAAAAGCAATTTTTATTGATTGATTATCAACATTTTCTTCGGAAACCTCAGCTTCTTTCTCATAATGAGGCTCAAGTGCATCCATTAAAGAACGAATACCCCTGCCATGGCTTGCTGATATAGGATGAATTTCCGTAAAACCTAGGCCTTGAAACTCACTTTGAGCAATTTCAACATCTAAACCATCTACCTTATTTACAACTAGGAAAACAGGCTTATTTATTTTTCTTAAAGTAGAAGCAATCTCTTCATCGACCCCAGTCAAACCATCCCGACCATCTACTAAAAAGAAAACAAAGTCAGATTCCTCCAAAGCAATTTTTGATTGCTTTGACATAAGACTATCAACAGCCAAATCATCGACGCCGATACCGCCAGTGTCAATTACGATAAATGATTTTCCTTCAAATGAAACTTGACCATACTGTCTGTCACGAGTAAGACCAGGAAAATCAGCAACCAAGGCATCTTGGCTGCGGGTTAGACGATTAAAAAGCGTGGATTTGCCCACATTTGGGCGACCAATAAAGGCAATAACTGGGATCATTTAATACTAACTCACTGTCAAACGATTTAATTTACCATTATCAGATAAAACAAAAATATTATTGCCAACCACTGCAGGAGCAATGCTAATTGCACCACCAACACTGGAGCGTGATAAAAGTTCACCATTATTGCTATCAAGAATATGGATTAGCCCTGTTTTATCGCCAATAACAAGACGGTTACCTAATAAGGTTGGCTCCGTTAAATTTCTAGCCTTAAGTCCTGGCTGCTTCCATAAAACCTGACCATTTTGCCTATTAAAGGCCCAAACGATATCATCACTATCAGTAACATATAAAGCTTTTGAATCAATGGCCATATTGCGATATGTTGATGCGTTTTTGGACCAAACAAATTGACCATCACTTAGAGATAAGGCGCCAATACTGCCTTGATAACTACCTAAAAAGACAAGGTTTCCTCGTACTATTGGATCAGCATCAATATCAATTAAGCGTTCAACATCGCTAGCGCCTTTAGCATAAGCGATGTTTCTTTGCCAAATAAGCCGTCCAGTTTGGATATCAACTGCATCCATTTTTCCATCAGAATAACCAACTAAGGCAAGCTTATTATCAACAATAACAGGAGAAGAACTTGCTTTTAAAATAAGGCTAGGCGCACCATGCTCTGACAACCATAGTTTCTTACCTTCTTTTAAAGAAAAAGCGTATAAATTTCCATCTATTGTTTTAGCAAGAACTTTATTTGTAGCAATCACGGGCTTTGCTAAAACTTCGCCGGATACTTTGGCTTCCCAAAGAACCTCACCATTTTTCTGGTTTAGAAGCACAACAGTAGAAGAGTCAGTACTAACAGCAATTACACCTTGTGCAACTGTAGGCCCGCTCACAATGCCTTTATCTAATTTTTTAGACCATATTAGTTCAGCTTTATTTTTATTAACAGCCTGAATGAATCCACTTGATTCAGCAGTATAAATTGTTGAACCTACAATTTCTGGCTTTAATTTGAAATTAGTATTGCCTTTTTGTGACCGACCAATGGGTAAAGACCATTTATTGGCGACTTTAACTTTAGGATTATTAATTTCCGTTAAGGCTTTAGGTGTAGGTGTATTATCTTTACCTAGCATATAGTCATCAATTTTAGAGCAAGCCTGTGTAAGTAAACAAAAGCTTGCGATAATTAATTTTTTATGGCGAATTAACATATTACCTCTTTTAAGCACTTTGAAGTTTTTGGTTGTCATTAAGAAGTTGGGATAAAGATGCCAACTCATTTGTTTTCATTTCAAGAAATAAATTACCCATGCCATTGGTACGCACTTCAGCAATTGCTTCTTTATAAGATTGCAGAGCCTGTTGATATTGGCCATTAGCGGCAAATACATCTCCTTTTAACTCATTGATAACAGGCCTATATCCCGCATCATCAAGGTAAGATAATTCATGTAAAGCTTTATCATAATTTTTTTCAGATATAAGTATGCGGGCTAAACGAATTCTTGCAACTTGCTTTAAAGCAGGCATCGAGGAATGGCTTGTAATGTATTCAAGTTGTTCTTTAGCCTTATCGAGACTATCTTCACTAACATATAACTTCGCTAAAACCAATCTAGCAGCATCAGCATAAACTGTCTTTCTATACTGCTTGATGATTTGATTAATATAAGCCATTGACACTGGATTATCTTGATTTGAAAACGCAACCATTAAGTTTTCATAGGCCATTGAGGCTTGTGTTTTAACCTTATCCTGGTGCCAATTCCAATATTTATATCCGGCAAAAGCTAATAAAATAATTGAAGAAATAATAGTGATAAGATTTGAATACTTATGCCACCATTTTTTAATTGCCTCTAATTGTTCTTCCTCTGTCATGTAGACTGACATTATTATTTCTCCTGCCTAAGCTGATAAAAATTGTTGTAAGTAATCCATCATTTCATCTTCATGAAGACTAATCTGCTGTGATTCACTGCGTAAATTTTTTAAACCAATTTTTCCTTGTTGAAGCTCTTCCTCTCCAAAAATCAAAGCTAATTTAGCACCAGACTTATCCGCTTTTTTAAATTGATTTTTAAAAGATCCACCTTGAGTATTAGTAATAATTTGCCATTCAGGATTTTTATCACGTAATTTTTCAGCAAAATCTATGGCTTTAAAAATAGCCCCTTCACTACCAGGCATAATAAAGACATCACTATGCTTTTCTTCTTTTTTCTGGCAGTTTAAAGTTTCTAATAGTAGCAATAAACGTTCGGCTCCCATAGCGAAACCAATCGCCTTTGAAGCTCTTCCACCCAGCTGCTCTACTAGGGCATCAAACCTGCCTCCTGCACACACAGTGGCCTGGCTGCCTAATTTATCTGTAACCCACTCAAATACAGTATGGCCATAATAATCCAAACCACGAACTAAACGTGGATTAAATTGATAGGGAATTTTTAGATGCTCGAGTCCCTTGCATAAATTATCAAAAAGCCCACGGCTTTTCTCCCCAAGGGAATCGAGCAGCTTGGGCGCATTATTAATTAAATTCTGCATTTCAGGGGTTTTGCTATCGAGAATTCGCAAAGGATTTCTTTCTAAGCGACGTTTACTATCTTCATCAAGCTTATCAAAATGGGCTTTGAAATAAGCAACTAGGGTCTCACGATATGCCTGTCGTTCTTCTAATTCACCAAGGGTATTAATTTCTAAATGCACTTCTTTTTGAATACCAAGCCTTTTCCATAATCTATAGCACAGAGAGATTAATTCTAATTCAATCGCATAACCTTCTATACCAAAAACTTCGACCCCAAATTGATAAAACTGTCTGTATCGACCCTTTTGTGGCTTTTCATGGCGAAACATTGCTCCTTTGTACCACAGCTTTTGCTGTTGGTTATGTAGAAGACCATGTTCTAAACAAGCTCTTAAGCAGCCAGCCGTCCCTTCAGGGCGCAAAGTTAGGCTATCCCCATTTAGATCATTAAAGGTATACATTTCTTTTTCAACAATATCAGTGACTTCACCAATAGAGCGTTTAAAAAGTTGGGTGCTCTCAACCAAAGGAAAACGAATTTCTTGTACACCATATTGCTGCATTAATTCAGCGAACTGCTTTTCTAAAAACTGCCAATAAGGCGTTTCATGGGGTAAAATATCATTCATACCCCTTACAGCTTGTATTCTATCCATCAGTTGATCTCACCGGAGTCATATCAGAGCTCAAAGGCTTAAAGATAGCATTCATTTTTGAAATATCAGTTAACTTAATATCCAAATCAGCTTTAGCTTTAGGAGCCTCTAGAAGAGAAAATTGCTCAGCTGGTTTTATAGAAGAAAATTGCTCATTTTCTTTATATTTTTGCCAACCAAAACCCGCACCTGCAATAAGAGCAATAATTAAGGCTGCAGAAACTAAACGAATTGCCTTTTCGCCGATATGCGATTCTTTTTTATTTTGCCATAAAGCCTTTTCAGTTTTCTTTTGAGGCTCATAAATATTGTTAAAACTTTTAATTAAAGGATCAACAGGAACTTCTAAAAGTTTTGCATAAGCCCTAAAATAACCGAGAATAAAAACAGGTTCTGGCATTTGTTGGTAATCATCTGCTTCTAAAAGCTCAATGATTCTTGCGCGCAAATGCAATTTGGCAGCGACATACTCCTGGCTATAACCAATTGATTCTCGTAATAATGCTAATTGTTTACCTGGTTTTTCATGGGTAATTTTATGATCATCATCCATTTCTGCTGTTAGATTCATGCTCTACTCCACTATGCTCAGCTAATTTTAATTGCTTTTCATATCTATTTTGGGCATCAATTTGCCCCGCCTTTTTTGCAATAAAGATTGCTAATTTCAAACTTTTTTTATCATCAATGAATTTTAAATATTTTTCCATTGTCGCAAAAGCTTTTTTATAATGCTCTTCTTTTAGCTCTAGATGTATAAGCTCAAAAAAAGCTTGTTTACGTTTAGAGTCTTCTCTTAACGCCTTTTCAAAATAAAAAATCGCCTTTTTATTTTCACCCGAAGCAGCAAGACAAAGGCCTGCATTTTCAAAAGCTGCAGCCGTTTCGATATAATCGATATCATCAACTGCTTGTAAAAAATAAAATTCGGCCTTTTTATAATCACCTTTTCTACATAAAAAAGCGCCGTAATTATTGAGTACAACTCCATTTTTAGGCGCATATTTTAAAGCTTTATTGTAATAAAGTCTTGCTTTGCCAACATCACCATTTTTTTCAAGGAGATAAGCAAAAGCTAAATTCGCCTCAGCATTTTTAGGGGCTTGTTTTAAAGCGGATAAAATTTTATATTTAGCTCGCTTTTTATCGCCATTCTTTAAATATAAAAGGCCAAGTTGGGTATTATAGATTGCGGCTTTATTAGGGTTCTCATCCGATATGTTAGCTGGTTGCAGGCTATATTTACTACATGCTTGTAGCAGAATAAGACTTAAAAATACAAAAAGACGCAAGCTTTTCAACACAATATACCTTATAAAAGTTCGGCCATTATACTCTTTATAAAAGATTACGCACTACTTTCTTTTCTATACTACGATAGCACTAGCTTATGCTGGGCTACGCTTAAGCCTACATCGGTCCGCTGCTGCCATTCTTTACTTCGACGGGAATCTATTCCTCAACAAAATCTCATGCCCAACTTAATGGATCCCCTCATGCGCGGGGATGACAAGAAAATTACGAAGGATAACAGGGAAATTATTTATGAAAGACATGGTTCATCAAAGACAGTATTTTTAAATAGAACATCTTTTAAACCAAGTTGGTTTCGGTAACGCAAACGTTCACGTTTTAAAAACACGCTTTTCGTGAACGTGAACGTTTGCATTACCGCACCAATTAACATCTACCCACTCTTTCTAAATGCAGCGCTCAATCTAAATAAGTTCAACATAGTGGATGACAACTGGTGATAGGCTTGTGCTGATAAGCCCTGCAGTGTAAAGTGACAGCTATAGCTAGGCCTATCAGCTTAGGTTTACCTCAATTCGCTGTCATTCTGAGCGTAGCGAAGAATCCCCGGGATAACACTTACCTAGCGCCAACACAAACCAGGATTCAACAAGATCCTTCAAAAAGCTACACATTTTTCAGGATGACAACTGGGGTAGGCTGGTGCTGATAAGCCCGATATTTAAGCGTTTGTGTCATTAGAACTGGGAACAAAATTAAGTTTTTGCCAACGCTCGCTACGGCTAGTTCTGTCTTTTACTTCACCAGCAAGCTGACCACAAGCAGCGTCAATATCATCTCCGCGCGTTTTTCTTGTGATTGTATTAATTCCTTTTGCTTTTAATCTGTCGCGGAAAGCATTAATTGTTTCGTTAGAAGAACGACGATACTGAGTCATTGGAAAAGGATTAAAAGGAATTAGGTTAACCTTAGAGGGAACATTACGTAGTAATTTGATAAGTTGTTCAGCATGCTCTGGCTGATCATTAACACCTTCGAGCATAACATATTCAAAGGTTACTACTCGTTTAGGTTCGTTTTCAAAATAAGTTTTACAGATATCCATTAATTCTTTTAATGGGTATTTCTTATTGATTGGCACAAGCTCATTACGTAATAAATCATTTGGCGCGTGTAAAGATACAGCCAAAGCAACAGGACTTGTTTCTTTTAAGCGCTTTAGCTCAGGTAAAACGCCAGAAGTACTGAGGGTTACACGTCTTTTTGCTAAGCCATAAGCATAATCATCCATCATGATATCCATGGCGTCGACTACATTATCAAAATTTAACAGCGGCTCTCCCATGCCCATCATAACGACATTAGTAATATGTCTATCATGTGCGCCATTTTCCTTAGAAAGCTCTCTCACCGCAAGCCATACCTGTCCGATTATTTCAGCAGTAGATAAATTACGGTTAAAACCTTGCTTTGCAGTTGAACAAAAACTGCAATTTAAACCACAGCCCACTTGCGAAGAAACACAAAGCGTTCCTCTTGTTTCCTCTGGAATAAAAACAGTTTCAATGCAATTGCCACAATCTAATTTAATAAGCCATTTATGAGTACCATCAGCTGATTTTTGGCAAGCAAGTATTTCAGGCAAGTGAATTTCTGCTATATCTTGCAAACGCTCTCTAAGAGCTTTGGATAGATTAGTCATTTGTTCAAAACTATTATAACCAACCTGATGAAGCCATTGCATAACCTGTTGAGCACGGTAGGGCTTTTCGCCTATTTCGCTAAAAAATTGACGCAATTTAGGATAAGTAAAATCCAGTAAATTAATTTTTTGGCTCATTTTAACACCCTACCGATTATCTATAACTAATTAGCCGCGTTGGCAAAGGTGATGTGCTGGGAAGAAATAAGCAATTTCTTCTTTAGCTGTTTCGGTACTATCTGAACCATGAACCGCATTAGCATCGATACTTTCTGCAAAATCCGCACGAATTGTGCCAGGAGCTGCTTCTTTAGGATTAGTCGCACCCATGATTTCTCTATGCTTAGCAATCGCATTGTCGCCGCTTAGAACTTGAATCATAACAGGACCAGAAATCATGAAAGAAACTAAATCATTGAAAAATGGACGGCTTTTATGTACAGCATAGAAACCTTCTGCATCAGCACGGCTTAACTGAACCATTTTAGCTGCAATAATATCAAGACCTGCATCTTCAAAACGTGAATAAATTTTACCAATAACAGATTTTGCAACCGCATCTGGCTTAATAATAGAAAGGGTTAATTCGTTCGCCATAACATACTCCATTTAAGAATCATGAAAGGGCAACATTATACACTAACTGTTATTAATATGGTATTTAGTTTTGAAAATTAGCAATTAAATATCGGAATCAAAATAAATCGCTTCCAAATTAAGCTGTAGTTGCCCGGGATCAACACTATATTCGGGTAACAATTTAATAAGCTCATTCACATGAACAATAAAATTATAAAAATCACTGCGCCATCTTTTTAATTCAGCAGATAGATAATTGACTTCATTTATATAAGGCTCAAGTGTGCTTGTTAATTTTATTATATATTGCTCAACTTCACTAAGCTCTTTGCGTAGAAACTCTTTTAAATCGGGTGATAAAACCTGCCCTAATCGCTGCTCAATTAAAGTCCATATTTTACTGGCTTGGTTTAAAGAATCACTGTTATTCATGTCATGTTCTATAAACAGCGCATTCAGAGTTGCTTCAACTTGTTCTGTTTCTTTATAAATGCCATTAGTTTGCAAATATGATTTAACTGATTTAACTAATTTTTTAAAAAATTTTAACCAGTTAGCGGCATCATCAATTAATAGTTTTTGACTATCTGAAATTAATTTTTCATGTCTATATTCAAGTTGTTGAAATTGTTCAGACATGGTTAAAAGTATTTTTCTTTCTTTTTCTAAATCCTCTCTTGTTAAAGAGCCTGGTGATTCCTCTGATTTGCCCGTTTCACCTGATAATAAATAATCAACAAACAATTTTTGCGCATAGATCTGATAGTCTTTTGCTTGTTGTAAACGAATCCCGTTTAAAACATTGTTTAGAGGCACTTCAACTAAACGATAATAAATTGTTTGAGAATTTTTAACTGCCTTAGTCAAATCTTCCTTCGAAAGCTTTATATTATAACGACCTAGAATACGTTCTATCGTAATAAGACTGTATGTTGAAGACCAACTTAGTAATTCGCTTCGTGGGGGTAGAGATTCGCTCATAAATGTTCCATTTTTATTTTTTAAAAGTTTATGATATAAGGGCTTTCAACCATTCTCTAATATCTATTAGGATTATAGTGTAATTTAATATGATAAGCATAGAACCTACTGATTTAGAACTATTAATTCATTTTTTAAAAGTTTCAACCCCTACAGAATGGCTAAAAGTGGCTAAAAATAATCTTGAGCTTCTTTTAATTGATCATGCACATTGTGAAAGAAAGGCATCAGCAACAGCGATTAACTTTATTAGCAAATATCCTGAAAAAAAGGAATTAATTAAATGCATGTCACCCTTAGCCCGTGAAGAACTACTTCATTTCGAAAAAGTAATTGAAATCTTAGATAAAAAACAGATTACCTTTGTCCCTCTTACCCCATCAAATTACGCTATAAAACTTCATGGTTTCATTACTAAAGCACCTGGCAATCAGCGTTTAGTCGATCAACTTATCGTAGGTGCAATTATAGAAGCACGCTCCTGTGAGCGTTTTAGCGCTTTAATTAATATTTTAGAAGACAACGATTTAGCTCGTTTTTATAGTTCATTGGTAAAATCCGAGGCTAGGCACTTCAGAGATTATTTGCATCTTGCTGAACTCTATGGCGATAGAATAGAAGAAAGGGTGCAATTTTTCTTAGCAATAGAAAATAATTATATTTTAGCTAAAGACGATGTGTTCAGGTTTCATAGTGGTATACCGGAATAACTAATCAAGCCTTGGTAGAGTGCTAACGCTGAGGAATCCTGATATATTGTTACCCAACTTATAGCACCATTTAAACTCACTGTAATTCAAATTTATGTCATTCCCGCGAAGGCGGGAATCTATTTCTTAAAGTGGCACCTCACTTTGTTTGATAAATGGATTCCCGCCTTCGCGGGAATGACAACAAATTGAACAAAAAGGTTCATTATTACTCTTTTGAGTAATTAAATACCAGGATTCCTCAAAGCGCTAGCGTAACCAAGGTTGAGTAGGAGATAACAACCTTGATTGCACCGTTGGCTCCATCAAGGCTACATTAGATTGTGAACACTTAGGGTCTTAAACTACTTTGATTCTCGACTTCATGTTCATTATCTGTTTTTTCTCTTAACTTTAATTCTTCAATGTTTTTATAATTTAGGGTGGCCTGTAAAAAGCTCGTGTACCCTGAAACATTATCTGCCAATTTACTTTGCAAAGCATCATTGGTCAGAGGTTTATTATTTTCATCTAAATAAATATTAGAATCAGGGGAATCAGGGTCAGGTACTTCTTTATAACCAATCGCCTTCAACCAATAAGAGACCCCCATATCAAATAGCTTTTTTTCTTCCTCTGGTAAAGGTTCACCGCCTGATGTAACTTTTGTGATTAAACGGCCTTTATCATCGATTGCAATTGAATGCCTTGTTGCTGGGTAATCTTTATCTGTTGACATAAATTCAACTATTTGAGCCTTCATCATACCAGGCAAGGATTCTATAACTTCCTCAAAGATTGCTGGTCTTGGGATAAAAGTAAAAGGATTGAGCGGATCAGCATCTTGTGCCAAAGCTAAAGTTCTTAAGGCACTCAAACCGTCCATAGCCAAAGTAACCCAATGACTGAGCCCTTTCAAACTGTTTTCAGTTAACTGCTTCCCTTTTTGTATTACTCCACCATTTACTCCACCATTCGGATCTTTCTCCCCAAACCAATAAGCATGTGCTTCTTTAGCTTCTTTAATTTCCTCTAAAGTTTGCACCTTACTTTCTGCAATATATCTTTGTTGTCTTTGTTCATTAAATCTTTTTTTTATTGATTCTCCATAATTCTTCATCGCTTCAAGTTTCTGTGCCTCTTTTGTGCTTTGCTCTGAAGAATTATCAACAGGGTTAGACGTTTTTGCTACCATCTTTTGCTCCTAATTGGTCTATGAAAAAAAAGCCTTTGCCTTTTTTATAACATAAAATTGGTGGGTCATTATCCCAATCCGATAAAACGTATTCTGTGTATTTTCTATCATTATAGTCATAATTCCTTAACATAGGCTTATGTGTATGCCCATGAATTAAAATATTTGCAGATTTTTTTTTCATTTCCAGAAGCATCACTTCAGGGACAACATCTAATATCGCATAATCCTTGTTTCGATTAGATTGGCTTCGCTGCCTTACCTCTGCCACTAGTTTTTTGCGCAAAGAAAGAGGTAGCATTAAAAATAATTTAGGAAAATAGCGATTTCTTGTTAATTTTCTAAACCAGTAATGCTGCCTATCTTTTGTGCAATAACTATCACCATGCACTAATAAGACTTTTTCATCTAGTTCAATAAGGTGCGGCTCGTGCAATAAACTAAAGCCTGCATATTTGGCAAATTTTTTCCCAATTAGGAAGTCGCGATTACCCGCCATAAAATAGATGTCTATACCACTATCAGCTAAATGCTTAAGGCTCTCAGCAATATCAAGACTCCAAGCAGATAAGTCATCATCACCTGCCCAAACATGAAAAAAATCACCTAAGATATAAAGCGTTTTCGTTTTATGAATAGCCCAATCTAAAAATCCTTGAAATCGGGCTTGAATATCTTTGTCATCAGGATGCAAATGCAAATCTGAAATAAATAAAACATCGAAGGTTTCTGTTACATCAACAGGTCTAGTTTTTAGCATAAAGGTTCAATATGAATATGCTCATCTTCTAAATAAATTTGGCAAGGACCGTTTTGTGGCTCAATTGCATCACTTAAACGGTAAAAACCTGCGATTGAAATTAATTCTGCATCCAAGGATTGGCAAAAAATTCTGACATCTTTGTCCCCAGAAATACCTGCCAAGGCCCTTCCTCTTAAAGCGCCATAAACATGAATATTACCATCAGAAAGCAATTCCGCTCCATGACTAACAGAAGAGCTAACAACAAGATCGCCCCCCTTTGCTACAACTTGCTGCCCTGAGCGAACTGGTGTTGTCACAAGTTTTGCCTTTGTAGGCGTTATTTGAGCAGCAGGTTCATGGCTAGTATTTTCAATCAACGGCTTATCTTGAGTAGCAGACGCATGTAAAACAGCTAAACCTTGGCATTGAGCCAAAGTGGTTAATAGAGGATTAGCACCCTGTATTGCCACTGGTAAGATGCTATGTTCTCGCATTAGTTGACAAATACCTTGCAAATCAAATTCAGCTTCAGGCAAAACACTGCAGTCTAAAACAATAGGAGTTCTATCAAAAAAACGAGGCGCTTTTGCGGCTAAATCTTCTAGTTGAGCAACTAAAATGGCCTTATCAGTATTTAATAACTGTAAAACTGTAAAAGTATACAAACGACCTTTCAGTTTAAATGCTTGTGATTTCAATAAATTATCAGTCATTTCTTTTGATATCCATCGCCTAAATTTTTGTTATACTAACATGAGGGGCCTAATAACAGAAGGATATTAACATGGATAAAATATGGTTAAAACATTATCAAGAAGGTGTACCAGCTGAAATTGATTTAGATAATAAAGAAACCATTGTTTCCATTTTTGAAAGATCCACAACGAATTTCGCAGAAAATACTGCCTATGAAAATTTTGGTTCGAGTATTAGTTACCAGCAATTAGATAATTTAAGCCAGCATTTTGCTTCTTTTTTACAGCAACAAGGCTTAAAAAAAGGGGCTAGAGCAGCTATTATGATGCCCAATCTCCTTCAATATCCTGTCGCTTTGTTTGGTATTTTACGTGCAGGTTTAGTTGCTGTTAATACCAACCCGCTTTATACAAAAGATGAATTAGTACATCAATTAAATGATGCTGAAGCAGAGGTCGTTATCGTCGCTGCTAATTTTGCATATACAGTTGAAAAGGCTTTACCTGAATTAAAAACCATTAAAAAAGTTATTATCACTGAATTGGGCGATCTTTTCCCTTTTATTAAAAAGCATATTTTTAATGCAGTCGTTAAATACATAAAAAAAATGGTCCCTGCTTTTGAAATCAAGAACTCCATTCGCTTTAATGAAGCAATAAAAATGGGTAAGTCCGTTTCTTTTAAAAAGGTTGATATTAAACAAAGTGATATTGCCTTTTTACAATACACAGGTGGTACAACAGGTGTTGCTAAAGGTGCCATGCTAAGTCATCGAAATATGGTTGCAAACGTTTTACAAGCCTCTAGTTGGATAAAGCCTTTAGCGCTTAACGACAAAGATATTATTATTACCGCTCTCCCCCTCTACCATATCTTTTCTTTAACAGCGAATTGCATGGTCTTTTTAAATGCGGGCGCTAAAAATATTTTAATAACTAACCCTAGAGATATTCCTCATTTTATCTCTGAAATTAAAAATGTAGGTTTTACTGCTATTACTGGCGTTAATACCCTTTTCAATGCTTTATTAAATAATCCCAAATTAAATGAAATTGATTTTTCAAAAGTAAAACTTGCCCTTGCAGGCGGTATGGCTTTACAGAAATCCGTTTCTTTAAAATGGAGCGAATTAACTAAAACTCGAATTTTAGAGGCTTATGGCTTAACAGAAACCAGCCCTGCTGTGACAATTAACCCCGTCTATCTTAAAGAATACAATGGCAGTATTGGATTACCGGTACCTTCAACTGATATTTCCATAAGAGATGAAGATGAAAAAGAATTGGGTATCGGTGAAGAAGGTGAACTTTGTGTCAAAGGCCCACAGGTTATGGAAGGTTATTGGCAACGCCCCGATGAAACAGCTAAAGTCTTCACTAAAGATGGCTACTTAAAAACAGGTGATATGGCCAAAATAGATGAAAATGGTTTTGTTTATTTAGTTGATAGAAAGAAAGACATGATTGTCGTTTCTGGTTTTAATGTGTACCCCAATGAAGTTGAGCAAGTTATTGCAATGCATCCAAAGGTTTTAGAAGTTGGTGTTGTAGGTGTTAAAGATGATGATTCAGGTGAGCGTGTAAAAGCCTGTATTGTTAAACGTGATCCAAGCTTAAATGCACAAGAAATTATTGCTTTTTGCAGAGAACATTTAACGGCTTATAAAGTGCCTAAGGTCATTGAGTTCTTTGACGAATTACCTAAAACTAATGTAGGAAAAATTCTAAGACGCGCTCTTAAAGAGAAAGTGGATTCGGAAAGTGGGACTTAAAGGCTTAGATATATTTTTTATAAAAGTTATGAAATTTTATTATTGTGTCCCTATTTATGTCATTCCCTCATAGGCGCTGAGTGATCCTGGCATATTTTTCCTAACTTGAAGAGCAATTTAAACTCACTGTAACTCAAATTTATGACATTAACAAGAAGGAGGGAAAACATTTATAAAAAAA
>JAIUOG010000176.1 GCA_020161725.1 Pseudomonadota bacterium | reverse complement strand
CTCAGTAGTGAAACAGACTTGCGCCGATGATAGTGTGGGAGTTCCCATGTGAAAGTAGGGCATCGCCAGGGTTTTATTCTAGAAAAGCAGCTTAATCGCTGCTTTTTTTTTGCCTTAAAAAAATAATGCGCTATTGCTGCCTCTCTCTTTTGGGGAAAATTTGTTTTTCGTTGTCTTTGTATATGTGTAAAAATTAAAACCTATAAAAGTTTTTTAAAAAATAAGATAAAAAAATGGACTTTCAGTTGTTTTTATCTGAAAATTGAATGTTTTTGAAATTTCTTGCAAGAAATATAGCTTTGAGTCAGATGGAATTAAGTTAGCAATTGCAATATTAAAAAGGAAGTTGTTTGATGCCTGGTGGAAATCTTTTGGTAGATATTAATCGCCTTTGCAAGGAATTAGGCTTAATTGATTCTTCATCTGAAAAAAGCGATGGACTAATTGTAACCACTAAGCCAAAACTAGCACGCATTACTAAAATTGATAAAAAAAATTTAGATTCTTTATCTGAAAGTTTAAAACAGCGATGGAGCCAAATAAAAGATAAAGAAGGAGATTACACTGCATTAGCTAAAATTGCAGTGGCAAAATGGCTTGAGTTTGCCGAAAAGATTTCCAGTGCTTATAACACAATAGGTATTAAAATATATAGCTTATCTATTTTAATGCCTGATATAACAGTGGATAAATCTTTATTCCTTTCTAGTCCTCAAAGCCTCGAAGCTGTATTTGTTTCCTCATCGAATGTTTTAACCTTAGTTGATACGACATTAAAGAATTTATCCTCAAATGATTTTGCTCAATACCATCCTAATCGTCACAGCTTAGGTCAGCTAACAATAGAGGAAATGGCAAGAATTCTAAGAAAAGGGAATCAGGTTAATGAACAGACACTAGAGGCTCATTTTTCTAAATTTTCTGCCCACCCTAAATTAGCTTATTCAAGTGAATTATTGGATTTTTACACGCTAATTTTAGATTATTTTAGCTTTGGTGATTTTGATACTTTTAAGATAAAACTCAAAGAATTTAGCAACAAAAGTTTATCTTCATGGTCGCCTGAATTAATAAAAAATTTTTATACAACACCAATCATTCGCAAAAAAAATATTAAAGGTGAAAATAAACAATTTAAGCCTACTTTTATTATTAAGATTTTATTGGATGTACTTTTAGCTGATGATAGAACTGAGGAACTTAATGTACGTTTTTTTGATCTTTGGATATGGTTGTCTGGGATACAGCATAGTGCCGCTATAGTTGCTGAAGAACAAGATTTTTGCTTACCCTCTTTTGCAAAGATTGATTTCACGGCCCTTGCTATTGTTGTTGCTAATTCAAGGTTGGCTAAAGAATTTTGGTTAGAAGAATATACAAAAAAAATAGAGCAAATTAGTCATCAGAATTCATCGCCAGAGCCCTTTTTTGAAAATTTATTAGAAATAATTCAAAATTATTGTGCAGGAGACAATATAGCTTACACACAGTCAATTACTTTTTTCTTACATAATCTTCATAATAATGCAGCAATTGAAGCAAATGATTTTTGTGCTAATCAAATTGAGATTGATGGAAAAAGTGTGTTCTTAATTGAAATGTTATTTTGCTGTGCGATCAAGTTAAACGAAACCGAAAAATATATAAAAGCAATCGCAAAATGGATGGCTCAAATTAATCCAGCTTTTATTTGTCATGATCCTTTATTGGAATCAGTTTATAAGCCTCTAAAATTAGGCTCTTACTTTGATTCTGAGGAATTAATTAAATTGATAAATGCACTAACTCTAACTCGCGAACTAGCCAAAGATAGAGAGGTTTTGCTTCAGTCCCTTACCCCTTTTAAGGGCAAGGATTGGAGTTCATGTATTTCTTTAATTAGTGCTTTTTTTAAAAAGGCTTTAGATCTAAATACCGATAATGATGATGATTATTTTCGAGTGAATGAAAGCGAGGGAAAAAAGCAATGGATACGGTTGGCGCAAATACTTGCCGGCTCTAGGTGTTTTGGACATTCTAGTTATTACAACATATTAATTCCAAGCTTAAAGGCTGATTGCGATGAGATTGGTATGCCTTATAAAAATTACCCTCCATCTCAATTTATATTATCAGAAGAAGGCGATGAATTAATTAATCTTCAGTCTTTAATGTGTAAAGGTAATTTGGCTAAAACAAGCCAACCTCTAGCTCCTCCTGAGTTAAGACGACTAAGTTTTAATCCTTTTTTTCAGCGTTTATATCTAACTCAAGATGTTACTCCTCCTGCTTTAAAAAGGAAGACGATTGGAGGTTTGTATAGAATGCTATTAAAGAGTAATTATGATTTTAATGCTGCCAGTGCCTTAGTTGAAACTGTCCCTTTAGTTGAGGCTGCAAATATTTTATATGACAAATTACAATCCTTTCTCAGCACTTTAGATAGCACTGAAAGAATAAAGTTTGATGTGCAACTTATTCAAATCTGGCAAGAACCTGCTTATAGTTTTTCCGAGGCAATACAATTAGTTAAAAAAGGACAAATGTGTGTTGGTTTTTTTGCAAAGCTCCTTGTCAAATTAGTGTGGGATTATGATCCATGGTTTACTTTTCCTTTTTTAATTCATGACTCGATTACGCATACAAATGTAACAATTAAAGCCAATATTAACCCTGCAAATGTTAATATTCGCGTTTATGCTGATGAGCCTTTAGTTAGAATTAAGCTATTAAAATTAATGTATAGTTTTATGATGTATCAATTTGAGCTTGAACCCTATGGAAATCATTCTGAACTTGAACTTTTTAATACCAAAAACTTTTTCCCCCAATATCAAGATTTATTAGATTTAATCGATTTATTTAAGGCTGCTGCAAATGATGAAAATGATCCACATTTGTATTATCAAAAGATTAGCTCCCTGTTAAAAGAAGGTACGCCTTTATTTTATTGGGAAGGCAATACATCTTTTATACCAGAAGCAATTCTTATTGAGTGTGAAAAGTTAGT
>JAIUOG010000175.1 GCA_020161725.1 Pseudomonadota bacterium | reverse complement strand
TATCATCAAAGGTTTACGTTTGCCCTGGTTGTCAGAAAGCCATCCCACTAAGGGGCAACCAATAATAGAACCTACAAAAATAAGGCTTATGATATTGCTTGCAGGTAATTCAGCGATGTGGTGAACCACTTGCAAATAACTAGCCCCCCACAAGGCACAAAGCACCATGATAGGTAAATTTAAAAAACAGGTATAAAGACCAGCGACCCAATTTTGCTTATTTTTTAATGCTGCAATAAAACTCGTTGCTTTTTCATTTTGCATTTTTTGGGTAACCCTGCCTTTAGGACTATCCTGAACAACAAAATATATCCAAGCTAAAAGGAAAAGGCCAACAACCGCATCGATTAAAAGAGCCTGACGCCAACCATAAGCCTCACTTAAATAAGCAAAAGGCGTATGTGCCATCATACCGCCTAGAAAGGCCATAGTAACGATTAAACCAATAACAAAGGCTTGCCTGCGGGGCGGAAACCAACGTGCAACTAAAACAACACAAGCTAAAAAACAAAAGGCATTACCTATTCCCGATAAGAAATGGCAAAAGGAAGCCAACCAATAAGAACTTGTTAAAGCAAAGCCTGCTGTACCTAACACGCAAACTAGCATCGCAATTAAAATGACTACTCTTGGTGAATATTTATCTAAAATAAAACCGGCTGGAATAAGAAAAAGCAAATCAGCCCAAAGATAGGTGCTCGACATAAAACTTAATGAGGCTGCATCCAAATTAAAATCTTGGCGCAAAGGCTGATTAATTACATCGAAGATGTTAAGTTGAAAAAACTCATAAAAAAAGAATAAACCGGCTGACAAGCAAACAAGCCAGGCTAGAAAATTACGCTGCGGTAATTCTGCCATTGAACCCACTGCTATAGAATCTGACAAAATTACTCCTTAGCAAATGCGATACAAAATGTGCCACGCATTATAACAGAATCTTGTTTTAATTGGTATCTTTATTGAACAAAGTTTTCTGATTTTTTGAAATTGATTCACCCGATTTAAAATGAATCCGACAGACGGATACATAATTATCGTTACCACCAATTAAAACCTGCTCCCCCTGACGCACTGCTTCACCTTTTTCATTGATACGCATATTCATGATGGCCTTACGTCCACAATGACAAATTGTTTTGATTTCAACAAGCTCATCTGCCAATGCAAGCAAATATTGGCTTCCTTCGAATAATTCCCCTAAAAAATCAGTTCGGAGGCCATAACTTAAAACAGGGATATGGAGTTTATCAGTAATCTCTGTTAGCTGATAAACTTGTTCTTTCGTTAAGAATTGTGCCTCATCAATAAGAATGCAGGCATAAGCAGCATTCTTTAAACTTAGTTTTACCACATCATAAATATTGGTTTTAGCATCAAAAATATTCGCCTCTTCTGCAAGTCCAATGCGCGAACAGATCATTCCTCGTTTAAAACGATTATCAATCGCTGGGGTAAAAAGCAGTGTTTGCATACCTCTTTCACGGTAGTTGTGGCTAGATTGCAATAAAACCGTGCTTTTGCCTGCATTCATTGCTGAAAAATAAAAATAGAGTTTTGCCATAAGAAAAATCGTTTAAAAAAATAGCCTTTAACTATACCTAATAATTTGCACGGAATAAATTTCATACTATTATTATTTTATCACTTAAAAACCAAGGATGGATTATGATCCCAGTTAAAGCTTATGCGGCTCTTAAAGCTAAAAAACCCCTAGAACCCTTTTCTTTTGAAAGAAGAGAGGTGGGTGAGCATGATGTATTAATTGATATTAAATATTGTGGTATCTGCCATTCAGATATTCATCAAGTACGTGATGAATGGGGTGGTTCAATGTTTCCCATGGTTCCAGGCCATGAAATTGTTGGAATAGTCTCTAAGGTAGGCTCTAAAGTATCTCGTTTTAAAGTCAATGAGAAAGTAGGCGTGGGTTGCTTGGTTGATTCTTGTCGCCGTTGTGGTAGCTGTAAAGAAGATCTGGAGCAATATTGTGAAAATGGTGGAACTTTTACTTATAATGGTATTGAGCAAGACGGCAGCACTTTGACACAAGGGGGTTACTCCACTCAAATTGTTGTAGATGAAAATTACGTTTTACGTCTCCCTGATAATCTTCCGCTTGATGCAGCAGCACCTCTTTTATGTGCAGGAATTACGCTTTATTCCCCTTTAATGCATTGGAAAGTGGGTCCAGGGAAAAAAGTAGCTATCGTAGGATTAGGCGGATTAGGCCATATGGGGGTCAAACTAGCTCATGCTTTAGGTGCTGAAGTAACGGTTCTTAGCCAATCGTTAAGAAAAGAAGCCGATGGCAAACGCTTTGGTGCAGACCATTTTTACGCCACCTCCGATCCTCAAACTTTTAAAAAATTAGCGAATCATTTTGATTTAATTATTTGTACTGTGTCAGAAGGAATTGATTGGAATCAATATTTGGGGCTTGTAAAGCGCGATGGCACGATGGTACTTATCGGAGTTCCAGATAAGGATGTGCCTTTAGGCGCTTCATCACTAATATTTGGCCGTAAAAGCCTTGCAGGTTCTTTGATTGGTGGACTAAAAGAAACCCAAGAAATGCTTGATTTCTGTGGTAAACACAATCTCTCTGCTGAAATTGAACTTATTCCAATAGATAAAGTAAATGAAGCTTATGACAGAGTGGTAAAAAGTGATGTTCGCTATCGTTTTGTGATTGATATTGGGTCACTTGCTTAAGGAAAGATTGCTGCATGATATTCACAATGCCTACATTTATGTAGCTTTGGTGTAGCATAGCGTAAGCAGGGTTCTGTTGGTCTAAACCTTGATTGCGCCTTTGGCTCCATCAAGGCTACGAAAAAATAATCCAGAACGGCGGGCAATTCTAGATTGCTTCACGATGTTCACACCGAACTCACTTTCATTCAAGATGCTATTTTCTCCAATCGCTGCGAACTATAAGCAAGACAATAATTCATATCTCCTTCTGACATTTCGTCTTGTTGTTTCAGCATACTTATTAACTGA
>JAIUOG010000023.1 GCA_020161725.1 Pseudomonadota bacterium | reverse complement strand
GAAGCTCACCAATGACCTGGCCTTTTTTATTAAAGCGCTTTATACCAATATAGTCTGTATAAGCTTGGCGATGAACAGTAGCTTCAGTATTGGTTTTCGAAGTAACAAGTACTCTAGTCGAAAGCGTTAGCTCTCTAGCTTCAGGCGTCATTGCCGATATAGACCGAGCGGTAGATTTGCTCATAGTCGGGCGAAGAACACCTAAGCCTGTTTCCGGTAAAGGTTGCAATATAGTTTCTTTGCCCTTTTGAATTAACTCATAGTAGCGCATACCTAAGAAGGTAAAATGATGGTCTTCTATCCAATTTAAGAAAGCAACCGTTTCTGCTGTCTCGTCAGGGTCAAGCACAGAAGACATAAGTTTAAGCTCTGAAATTGCCGTACACACGCGCTCACGCATGGGCATCCAATCTTCAACAACAGCGCGGTTATCATCAAGCACACGCTCAAAATTATGATGCAATGTCTCAAGGATAGCCGCATCAGTTTGTCTATCAATTTCAATAAAAATAGCTGCTTCAACTAAATCATTTGCTGGTTTTTTCTCTGTAGTACGCGGATAAACAGCAGCAATTTCATTTGCTTTATTGCGCTTAACATGCAAATTTCCCATATGCATAATAAGATGGGTCGCAATACCCATGCGATTAATTACCATTCTTAGTGAATCGACCAAGAAAGGCATATCATCTGTGATTACTTCAACAACGGTATGCGTGGTTTGCCAACCATTTTTCTCAAAATCAGGGTTATAGATACGAATTTTAGTTTCTTTAGGTGAGCGATGTTGAATTAAAGACCAAAAATTAATGGTAGCGCCATAAAGATCTTCAATATCCCATTGATGCAAATCCTCTAAAGCCACCGTTCCATAAAATTGACGAGCAAATTCAGAACAAAGAGTAGCTTGCTCCTTGCCCAATTTTTGATGTAACTTTTCAATAACAGCATCAATAATTAAATCTTTGCCCTCTTCAAATTTATATGACATTCGTTCACCTCAGTTAGGCATGAAATAAATTGCCGCGAATTATATACCCAAGAAACCTGGAAATGCTACTTTTATACCCTCACTTTTTATGCGCAAACTGTTTTTATATCAGCCTATTATAAAATCAGGGGATAAACTCATACCAAAGGCATTATTCAATACAGACTAAAGTCCCTTCTTCGACCCAGTTTGTAAGCTCAATGACATCGTTGTTATACATACGTATACAACCATGAGACTGTGGTTTATCGATTTGATTTGAATCAGGAGTACCGTGGATATAGATATAACGCTCTAAACTATCGACATTCCCACCTTTATTACGCCCTTCTTCTAAACCATCGAGTTGGATAATACGCGTTAAAATCCAATCTCTGCCTTGTTGTTCCCTTGCTAAATCATCAGAATACACTTCACCTGTCCATTTACGACCAATAAAAACGCTATTAATTGGGCTTTCAGTACCAATACGTGAATGCACCTTATGCCATCCACGAGGTGTACACTCACTACCTTTTTCTTCCCCTAAACCATTTTTAGCGGTAGAAATAGGATAGGATTTTTTTATCTTATCACCTTGATAACAATACATTTTTTGCTCTACTGCAGAGATAAAAATAAATTGTTCTTTTTCATCTATCATTGTATTGACACCGTTTTCACATTCACAAACTCGTGAATGCCTTCTTTAGATAACTCTCGCCCAAAACCCGATTGTTTTATACCGCCGAAAGGTACTCTAGGATCAGAGGCAACTAAGGCATTAACAAAACAAGAACCTGCTTCAAGTTTAAATCTAGCAATATCTTCGCCCCGTTTTAAGTCTTTTGTAAAAACAGCAGCACCTAAGCCATAAGGACTATCATTAGCTAATTGGATGGCTTCTCCCTCATCTAGCGCTGAAGTTACAGCCACTACAGGTCCAAATAATTCTTCATCAAAAGCAGGCATGCCTTTCTTTACATCAATTAATAAGGTCGCAGGATAATAGAAACCTTTCATATTGGGGATTTTCCCGCCTTGTCGTAGTTTAGCACCCAATTGCATTGATGCTAAGACCTGAGCATGTAATGTTTCTCTTAAATCACAACGAGCCATAGGACCTAAATTGGTTTCAGGCTTTAAGGGATCGCCATATTTATATTCTTTTAAACCTTTCTCGATTTCAGTAATCAATTCTTCATAAATTGAATTTAGAGCAATGACTCGTTTAGCCGCGATACAAACCTGACCGCAATTATTTAACCTTGATTGGATAATCGTTTTTGCAGCAAGACTAAGGTCAGCATCTTCAAGCACCAAATAAGGATCGCTCCCCCCCAATTCTAAGACTGACTTTTTAAGGTATTTTCCTGCCGTTGCTGCAACAGACTCCCCTGCTTTTCCGCTACCTGTCAATGTCACAGCAGCCACATGTTTATGGGTAATTACTTGAGATGCCTTCTCTGCCTCAATCGTAAAATTTTGAAATAAATGCTCAGGAAAACCCGCTTCTAAAAATAACTCTGCTATTTTTTGACCTGCTCCAAGGGAAACAGAGGCATGTTTTAAAATAGCACCATTGCCAGCCATTATAGTCGGAATAGCGAAACGAAATACCTGCCAAAAGGGAAAATTCCAAGGCATTACCGCAAATATCAATCCCAAGGGTTCATAACAAACAAAGGTTTTTTGCATTTCAGTTTGAATGAGGCGTTCTTGTAAATAAGTTTCAGCATTTTCTGCATAATGCCTACATAAAAGAGCACATTTCTCAATTTCAGAGAGACTCAAACTGATTGGCTTTCCCATTTCTGTTGTAATAATCAGTGCTAATTCCTTTTTTTGATTATCAAGCAAATCAGCTAGCACTAACATCAATTTTTTTCTCGTTGCAAAAGAAGTCGTACGCCAAACTTTAAAACTGACCTGACCTGCTTCAATTAAGCTATCAATTTGGCTAGAATTTAAGGTTTGATATTCTTTTATTTTCTCTTCCGTTGCAGGATTAATGGTGTGAATAACCATCCTCTATCTCCCATCCTTGTCTCTAAAAAGTGTAGACCATATAAATTGATTTATTTTATAAAAAATGAGACCATAAGCGCAAATTATCGACAATTTCAGTAAAAAACCTATGTTAAATTGTGCTGTCATTGGTGTGGGCTACCTAGGTCGCTTTCACGCTCAAAAATATAAAATGTTGGAAAATGTCAATCTTATCGCTGTCTGTGATAGCAATAAAGATAGATGTGAACAAGTGGCTAAAGAACTGAGTGTAGAGGCTTGTTTTGATTATTCTAATCTTTTTGGTAAGGTCGATTTAGTGTCTATCGCTACAAGCACAGACAAACATTATGACATTGCCAAAGCCTTTCTTGAAAAGGGCATTCATGTCTTGGTTGAAAAACCCATTACAGTCACTGTTGCAGAAGCCGAAGATTTAATTGCAATTGCTAAAAAAAATAATTTAAAACTTCAAGTAGGACATCTTGAACGTTTCAATGCGGCCCGCGTTGCCTTAGAACCCTACCTTAAAAAGCCAATTTTTATTGACGCGAATAGGTTAGCTACTTTTAAACCTAGAGGTACTGAAGTAAGTGTTATTTTAGATTTAATGATTCATGATATCGATTTAATTCAAGCCATGGTTAAAAGCCCTATTAGTCATATTGAGGCATCTGGTGCACCTGTATTATCTAAATCAGTCGACATTGCTAATGCAAGGCTTAATTTTGAAAATGGATGTGTAGCAAACATAACCGCGAGCCGAGTCAGTTTTAGCCCTGAAAGAAAAACACGTATTTTTCAAGCTAACTCCTATCTTACACTTGATTATCAAGAAAAGAGCTTTGCCTATTTTGAAAAAAGCCAAGGCGAAATGTTTCCGGGTATTCCTGATATCGCAAAAAAAGAACAAAGTTTTAGTGCAGGTGACGCCTTATTAGATCAAATTAAAGATTTTTTACGCTGCATTGAACAAGATAATATGCCTCTCGTTGATGGAGAAGCCGGTAAAAATGCCCTTGAAACAGCGACTAAAATATCTTCAATAATTGACACCAATCTTAAAAAAATATGTCTTATCTAAAAGCAAAAAAAATAGTCATTATTGCCGGTGAAGAATCAGGCGATATACACGCTGCGGCCTTTATAAAACAGCTTAAAGCAGACAATTTAGACATTGAAATGTCAGGTATAGGTGGCCATCATATGCAGAATGCAGGTGTTGAGCTAATCTCTGACCTTGCGCGCTATGGTGTTACAGGCTTAACGGAAGTAATTCGCCATGCTAGAGTTATTAGAAAAGCCTTTGCCTTAATTAAAGCGCATTTAATTAAAACCAAACCTGATTTATTGATTTTGGTTGATTACCCTGGTTTTAATCTTCGTTTAGCCAAATTTGCTAAAAGCCAAGGAATTCGTGTGCTTTATTACATAAGCCCTCAAATTTGGGCCTGGAAAGCAAATCGGATTCACACCATTAAAGCAACCGTTGATAAAATGGCTGTTATCCTACCCTTTGAAAAAACAATTTATGAAAAAGAACAGGTTCCTGTTGCTTTTGTGGGCCATCCTCTTATGCAAAAAGAAAAAGTACTGGCTCAATCTAGTAGTTTAGATCTTCCAGAAAATAAAAGACTTGTAGCCTTTCTTCCTGGCAGCCGTGTTAATGAAGTTGAAAGACATATGCCGGTTTTTATTGAAACAATGAAACGTCTTAGTGAGAAAGACAAGCATTTACATTTTATTATCCCGGTAGCAAAAAGCTTAAACCTGAGCTATATCCAAGATTTTTTTAAGACAACCAATTTACCTCTCAGTTTAATTGAGGGTAAAGCGACTGAAGTAGCCGCAAAGGCCGATGCAATTGTCGTTGCCTCAGGGACTGCCTCTCTCGAATGTGCATTATTAGCAAAACCTATGTGCATTGTCTACAAGGCGGCTTGGCTAAGTTACGCCATAGCCATGAAAGTAATTAAAGTAAAATATCTTGGTCTGTCTAATCTCTTACAAAATGCCATGGTAGTCCCTGAACTTTTACAATACGACTGCAATCCAGATGAGCTCGTTAAAATAGTACAACAACTACTAAATGATAATGACCTAAAAACCAAAATGACCTATCGCCTAGCTGATTTAGCTAGTTTACTTTCCGATGAGAAGGCAGATTGCAGTATGGCTGAGCTTATTAAACAAGAACTTACAGTTATTACATAGCATTATTATTGCTAGCCACCTTTTCAATTTCCTCTTCAAGATCAGCAATAAAAGATTGTTGTGCATGGGCTGAACCGGGTGTTGCACCTTTACCATCCAGCGCTTTTCTATTTTTAGGATGCGTCTTGTGGAAGGTAAACCTATTACTACCCACTGTTACTCGAGCCCCTGAACCCTTACCAGGCATAATACTTCCACCATATAAAGTGGCCATTCTAGCGACTAATTTTGTAAATTCCTTTTCTGTTTTAATCACTAATGAATTATATTTTATTAAACATTTGGGAAGAGAATGAATTGCAAATGGCGATGAGACTTCTATTTCATTTGTAGATGTAGATATTAAGTTTTCGGATTGTTTTTTAATTGTTTGTTGCTGCTCGTGTAATGACTTATGAATAGAATCCCAAATTCCATCGTACTCAAATTTTAATAATTTATTAGTAATTTCTTTATCGAGAGAAATTTCTTGCTCATCACAATATTCTAAAATTGCAAGACACTGCTGTGCTAAGTCTAAAGGTTTCTTTTTATTCGTTATAGCTAAAGTTAAATAGTCTTTATAGTCTCTATTTTCATAAGTACTTTTACTATTAATGTATAGAAGAATTGCAAATACATATTGGGATATAGATATTTCTTCTGCTGCCCTTCCTACAAATTCATGACCTGTAAACTCATCGTATTCCTTAGGCAAACTATGCTTAAAATCCGCATAATTGGTTACTAAAATAAATCCTATAATTTGCATCGCTATTAAAGAATTTGCATTTTCGGCTAATATATTAAGTGCGAGCCCAAATGCTTCGGGAACTTGATAATTAAAATACAAGGCTTCACATAATAATTCTTGCGCTTCAATATCTTCTGATTTTTCTTTTAGATAATCACGTAGAATTCGAATGGCATTAACTTGATTTCCTTCAATAAGATATAATTCGGCTAAACAAAATACCCCTTTGAATTCGCCATTTGCAATTAGTTTCTCTAAAAATTCAATTGCTCTTTCCCTTTGAACTCCAGATTTTTCACCCCAAAAAATATATAATTTGCCTATTTCCAGATAAAAATAAAGTTTAAATTGTAACTCATCTAGATTTTCTATTACTTCTTCAAATATTTTTAAGGCTTGTTGAGGTTCATTTTGCTTTCTATAATATTCCCCCAAGGCTTTTGCTGCATAAAATGAAGTTTTGGAAAAGATCATTAAGAATTTTACATTAGTATCAAGATCAATTTTTTGTATAACACACGCGGAGGCATACCGTGTTTGCATATGCTCATCATAGGAAAATGCATACTTTTTAATTTTATTCCAATCAAAATCAGGAATATCTATTTTAGCTAAATCAACTTCAGAATAAGTTAATAATTGTAAAATATAAGACAAGATTTTTTCTTGTACCATAGGCTTATCTAGATATTTTAAAGCATCAATTAAAAAAAACTTTATCCCAGCAAGATCAATTTTCTTCGAAGATAAGTCTTCTATTAGCTGATTTAATCGCGATTTTAACAAAGCTTCTTGATAAGACTCAAAACTGACCCTCTTTAATAACAAGCCATATTTATTTTTTTCAGAGTCAGGGCCATTTTCAAAAATATATAATAAGCAGGGTATCACGTTTATGTTTTCTATATTTGCCTCAATGCAAGCTAAATATACTTTTTCAAATTCTTCATTTGTTAAAGAATGATAATTATTCAATTTACAATAAATTCTTGCACGAAGAAAAAACAACAAAGCCAAATTAGCATTCTTTGTTACCTTTTCAGCATTTTTCTTATTTTGTTCAGCTTCACAATTTAGATGTTTATCAATTGCCTTAATTATATTTCCTTTTATGGTTAATGCATTTTCGACATTGATATGTATAAGAAGAGCACTTGAAAAATAAAGAAGTAAATTAACTGTTAATTTAGTGCAATCTATAGCTAAAGCTTTATTTAACCAAAATGGCTTATTATCTATATTCTCTTTTGCTAAAACAGTCGCAAGTGCATAAGGATTGTCTCTATAAGCAGCTCTCAACATCAAGCCTAACTTATGTATTTCTGACATCGTAGTTAAAGATACTATTTCATTTAATGCTACCATTGCATCCGCACAACCTAAATCAGCTGACAAAGTGAGCCAGTTGCTTGCTACTATTGCATTAGATTTTGTTATATATACAAGGCCGCTAAATATACCAAAAAGCTCAAACTCTTTGCTTCCATCCGATTTCACTTCTCCAGAAAATAATTTGCTTAATATAGAGGCCGCACTCTTACAATAGGGGCTATCGCTTTTCGATTTGTGATACTCAAGTATAGAAATAGAACAAGACATAAAATAATTCATGACTTCATCTATTTTCTCTTTTTCTTCTGACTTTAAAACTAACTCGTTTGCTCTCTGATTTTGTACAGAATTACCAACTTCAAGAGGCTTTTTTTCTTTATAAGCTTTTGATGACTTTAACCAAGCACGTCCTATGGAGTTATTTACATCAGATTCAGTAAATTTCACACAAAGCTCATAAAGTTCTGCATGATTATTTATTAAATCTAATTCACATTCTTTCACTTCAGCAGTTAAGGCTAAAAGATAATGCATGGAAATAAGATTATGTTTTTTTGCTGAAGCAACTAGGTAATTAAATGCTTCCTGATATTTTGATTGTTCAAAACAAATAATCCCTGCTTTCATTAGAGGTTGCCATTTAGACATTTCCCCCTGATTCACTAAAAATTTTTTAGCTTTAGCAACCAAATTGTTTTTACTCATAAGATTAAAATTATAATTTAAATTGCAAATAGTTTAATATAAGCAGCCCGATGATCAAATAACAATCAATTTATTTTTTAATTTAAACGAACTAGATAAAAATGAATCTCATTTTTAAATAAAAATTCTAGATTATCAATTAGGCTTCATGTACAATTTATTTCGGTTTCAATACTTTTTGAAAGCATTTTTGGAATAGATAGTTAACTTAAATAAGGAAGTTTATAATGAATGTAAACGCAGTTGAAGCACAGCCATCTTTGCATACAACCAAGCAAGATCAAGGCTTACAAGACCTAGTTTATACCTTAGTTACCCGCTTCTTAGCAGAAAATAAAGGCAAATCAATTGATGACCTTTATGACATGATTCTATCTGAAGTTGAGCCTCCACTATTACAAGCTGTTATGGAAAAGAAAAGAGGCAATCAGCTGCAAGCCGCCAGGATGCTCGGTATCAGCCGTGGCACTATCAGAAAAAAATTACAACGTTACTTTGGCGCAAAATATTTTCGTCTTACTGACGATGAATAATTATCTTCATTAAAAAATAAAAAAAGGCAGAAGAAATTCTGCCTTTTTTGCCTGAAATATTATTGCTAACATAATTAATACGCTGTCTCATATCTTGTTTTCTTATTGGAAGTTGTTTCTTCCTCAGCTCCAATAACCTAAGCAACAATACATCGAGCTCGGAGAGATGGGGTATCTCATTCTTGAAAGAATGAATGTGATAGTATTGAAGGGGCAGCCTCACTACTTTATCTTTCTAAATGATAAGCAAAAGTTAACCTAATCATACCTAATTGATGTGCTTCCTGATTATATTGGAGTTTGCTGAAGCAATATAATCAATCTGCTGTTGAGGTTAAAGGAATAAATGTATTTATTCCAAAGTTTTATCAAAGCTCACCTTTATCTATTTTTTCTTTGATCTCACTTACATCAACAGCTATAGCTTGTTTAACCAGATCTTTTAAAATTGATTGAGGCATTGCACCTGCTTCTGAATAGATTAGGATACCTTCTTTAAAAATCATCAGATGAGGAATTGAACGAATCTGTAAATTGTCTGATAACTCCAGCTCATCCTCAATATTAACTTTGGCAAATTGAATATCAGGATATTCTTGGGCTATTGCTTCATAAACCTTAGCAAAAACCTTGCAGGGCTCACACCATTCAGCCCAAAAATCAACAAAAACGATAGAGTGTTTATGAATAAAGGCTTCGAACTGCTTTCCTTGCAGAGCCGGATTTAACATGAATACTCCCTTTCTTTTAGACATGAAAGAATATTATTGAAAATGTCATCTACAGAGCCAGTTCCTTTTACCCGATGGAAAATGGGTGCTGCAGAATCATTAGAATCAGCCCATTTTTGATAATAGAGAACAAGGGGTTCTGTTTGTTTATGATAAACAGCCAAACGTTGTTTAATTGTTTCTTCTTTATCATCATCACGTTGAATTAAAGGCTCATTCGTTAAGTCATCTAGCCCTTCGGTTTTAGGAGGATGAAATTCTACGTGATAAACACGGCCTGAAGCGACATGTACTCTACGACCGCTAATACGTTTGATAATTTCAGCATCTGGAACAGCAATTTCAATGACGTGATCAAGATTGATATTCGCTTCTTTTAAAGCGTCTGCTTGTGGAATTGTACGAGGGAAGCCATCAAAGAGAAAACCGTTAGCACAATCTGGCTGTTTAAGACGCTCTTTAACTAAGCTAATAATAATGTCATCCGAAACAAGTTTACCCTCATCCATTACTTTTTTTGCTAAAAGACCTAGTTCGGAGCCAGCTGCAATAGCGGCTCGAAGCATATCGCCTGTAGAAATCTGTGGGATACCGAAATATTTCGTTAACTTAAGCGCCTGAGTTCCTTTCCCTGCACCAGGTCCACCTAATAACATTAATCGCATTCATAAACTCCTGAATAATTAGTTGGAACAAAGTGCAATCACCTTACTCCAACCCTATCAATATTTGAAAGGGAGAAAATTAATTCCAGATTCTAACCGAACCAGGGTCTACTAGGCAATTGTCTTCTGCATTGATTAAGCTGTGCCTCGTAGATTTGTGCTCTAGCTTTAACCTTTCTAGCCACCGGTATCAACCAACCTTTTCTTAAATAGGTTTTACGTTGAAAGCCACCAATACCCTCATGATAAGCTAAGTATAGATTATAGGTATCCGATCGAGAAATACCTGCTTTTCGATGAGCTTGATTAGCATACCACCCAACAAAATCAACAGCATCTGAAAAAACATCGCGCGAGGCAAAAAAACCACCGCCGCCTTCCGTTTTTCTATAAAGCTCCCAAGTGCTTTTTAAGGCTTGTGTATAACCATAAGCAGATGATGGTCTTTTCCAGGGAATAATCCACAAAAGTTTTGTTCGAGGCGGTGTAGCTCTTCCATCAAACTTTGATTCTTGATGTAAAATAGCCATTTGTACAGGTATAGGAACTAACCATCTTTTTTGCACATCTTCTGCATCCCAATACCACTTTGGGTATTGCTTAAAAATATTACAGATATTGTTTACGTCACGTGGAGGTTTACTGACACAGCCAATTAATAATAAAGAGATAAAGATAAAAAGTAGTTTTAATTTCATTTTTAATTATTTTTAAAATTCATGCTGCTAATTAGTATTCAAAAAACTAAAATCAAATTATTTTTTTTAAAATAATCGCATCTTCAATTCCATTAGCATCTTTATAATAGGCAATTTTTCTGCCCTCTTCTATAAAACCCAATTTTTCATATAGTTTTAGAGCTACTTTATTTGTGGGTCTTACTTCTAAAACGAACTCTTTAATTCTCTGATGTTTAACTGAATCGAATAGGGAATTTAACAACATTCGCCCATAACCTTTTTTTTGCTCTTCCGGATCCACACAAAGATTTAAAATATGGCAAATATTTAGATCAATTTTACAAATCATATAACCCAAAACGCTATCCATCTTGTCATTTTGAATTTCTATAACTCGACAATCAAAACCCACTAAAACACAATCTCGCAAAACATCACGGCTCCAGGGAGCAATATGACCAACCTTTTCAATCATATGCACCCTATCAATGTCAGAGACTAACATTGGCCGTATACAAATCAATTTTAAGCGTCCGCTTTTTTCTTTTTAGGCATATATAAATCAGTTATAGTGCCTTCAAAAATTTCAGCTGCTAAAGGTATTGATTCAGATAATGTTGGATGCGGATGAATAGTTAGTGCTATATCTTCAACATCACAATCCATTTCAATTGCAAGGCTTGTTTCGGAGATAAGATCACCAGCATTAACGCCCACAATTCCTGCGCCAAGAATACGATGTGTATCTGGGCAGAATAATAATTTAGTCATTCCCTCTTCGCGTCCCATACTTAATGCACGACCACTAGCCATCCAAGGGAATACTGCTTTTTCAACCTTAATTCCTTTTTCAGCTGCTTCTTTTTCAGTAAGACCAGTCCAAGCAAGCTCGGGATCAGTATAAGCAACACTAGCAATACATTTAGGATCAAAATAATGTTTCAAACCAGCGATAACTTCTGCTGCCACTCGACCCTCAGGAATCGCTTTATGAGCAAGCATAGGTTGTCCAACTACATCACCTATCGCAAAAATATGAGAAACATTGGTGCGCATTTGGTTATCTACTTTAATAAAACCACGCTCATCAACATTTACACCTGCTTTATCAGCATCAATTGTATGTCCATTTGGCTTTCTACCAACTGAAACAAGAACTTGTTGGAATTGAAGTGGTTTATCTGTAGCATGTTCGCCTTCCATTGACACATAAATAGCATCTTTTTTAGCTTCTACTGCAGTTACCTTCGTTTTTAATAAAATCTTAACGCCTTTGGCAGCCATACGCTTATGTAAAACTTTAACTAAATCGGCATCTGCGCCTGGAATTAATTGATCCATAAATTCAACAACCGTTACGTTTACGCCTAAAGAAGAATAAACGGTTGCCATTTCAAGACCAATAATACCTCCACCTAAAACAAGTAAATCACCTTTGATATCCGCAAGCTCTAAAGCACCAGTTGAACTGAAGATACGTGCATCTTCTGGAATAAAAGGTAAGTTAATTGATTCGCTACCCACTGCAATAATGGCATTGGTAAAATCAACTGTCGTTTTCTCTTTACCTTCAACAACAATTTGATTTGATCCAGTAAATTTAGCAAAGCCTGTAACAACATCTACTTTACGTTGTTTAGCAAGCATTTTTAGACCGCCTGTTAATTTACCAACCACTGAATTTTTCCAAGCAACCATTTTTTTGCTATCTAATTTTGGCTTACCAAAACTAATACCTTGGTCTTCAACTTCATGGGATTCATCAAGAACTTTAGCAAGATGTAAAAGTGCTTTAGAAGGGATACAACCTACGTTTAAACAAACACCACCAAGGCTGTCATAACGTTCAACTAAAACTACTTTTTTACCTAAATCAGCCGCTCTAAATGCAGCAGTATAACCACCAGGGCCACTACCTATGACAACTACGTCAGCTTTCATATTTCCACTCATCATCTGCCTCATTATTCTTATAATAAAATACGTCGGATATCGCTTAAACAATCCCCAATAAAGCGCGTAAAGCGAGCTGCTTCAGCACCATCAATCACTCTATGATCATAGGATAAAGATAGGGGTAACATTAAACGGGGTTTAAATTCATCGCCAATATAAACAGGTTTAATCGTTGAACGAGAAAGACCTAAAATAGCAACTTCAGGACTATTTACAATTGGGGTAAATGCCGTACCACCAATGCCACCAAGACTTGAAATAGTAAAACAACCACCACTCATATCAGCAGGCATAAGCCCCTTATCACGTGCTTTAGCACTTAGTCGAGCCATTTCTTTGGCGATATCCACTACCGAAAGTTTATCAGCATCTTTAATTACAGGAACCACTAAACCATTTGGCGTTTCAACCGCAATACCGATATGGCAATATTTCTTGTAGATTAAATTTTCGCCTTTTGCATCAAGAGAGGCATTAAATTGGGGATAAGCTGCTAAGGCTCTTGCCACAACTTTAGTCACAAAAGCAAGAATAGTTAATTTATAACTACTGTCTTTACTATTAGCTGCTTCATTTTTTCTAAAGGCTTCTAAGTCAGTAATGTCGGCTTCATCAAATTGAGTAACATGAGGAATAGTTACCCAAGAACGATGTACATTCACCCCAGTTAATCGTTTGATTTTATTTAAAGGTTTAGTTTCAATTTCACCAAATTTACTAAAATCAATAACAGGAGCTGAAGGAATAGCAAGACCACCCTCTTGTTTTTCAGCTAATTTTGTTTTGACATAAAGCTGCAAATCGTCTTTGCTAATTCGGCCCTTTCTACTAGTGCCCTTAACTTCATTTAAATTAACACCAAATTCACGCGCGAGACGGCGAACTGCGGGCCCCGCGGAAACATGGCTCCCATAACTTGGGCTACTTTCTTCTGTTTTAGTAGTTGAAATAGCTTCGGATTTGGCTTCGTTTTTTGGTTGTTCAACTGGCGGAACTTCTATTGCTTCAGCTGATTTTTCAGGCTTTACAATTTCTTCTTCAAGCTCTTCTGTTTCTAAAACTAAAATAAGGCTACCTTCAGAAACTTTATCACCCACTTTAATCTTAAGTTCCTTTACTTTTCCAGCAGCAGGCGAAGGAATTTCCATAGTAGCCTTGTCACCTTCTAGGGTAATTAAAGCCTCTTCCTTTTCAACTGCCTGACCTACTTTAACCATGACCTCAATAACATCAACGTCTGAAGCACCACCGATATCAGGAATTGTGACTTCTTTAAGACCAGCTTTTTTTGTTGATTTGCTGTCTTTAGATGGAAGAGGCTCTTCCTTAGGATTTGATGCTGTTTTTGACTCCTCTTTCACTGCCTCTTCTTTTGCAGGACTATGAGTCGCATCTGATTTTAAAGTTAAAATAAGAGAACCTTCAGAAACCTTATCCCCTACTTTAACAGCAATAGATTGAATTTCACCTTCTTTAGGAGAAGGAATTTCCATGCTAGCCTTATCTGATTCAAGTGTAATCAGCGCTGTATCTTTACTAATTTTGTCGCCTGGTTTAACCAAAATCTCAATGACATCAACATCCGTTGCGCCACCAATATCAGGAACCTGAATTTTTATATCATCTGCCATTTATTTCCCCAGCAAAGGGGTGATATCTATTCGATATCACCATAACTTAAGCTTATTATTGAGTTACAGGGTTAGCCTTATCTTGATTGATGCCGTAACGCTTCATTGCATCAGCAATAGTTGATTTATCTAAATCACCTTGCTTCACTAGCGCTTCTATCGCTGCAAGAGCGATGAATTTAGCATCAACTTCAAAGAAATGGCGCAATTGTTGACGAGTATCACTACGACCATACCCATCTGTTCCTAAAGTTGTATAAGGTGCAGAGATATAAGGTCTAATCTGATCAGCATAAAGACGCATATAATCCGTTGCGGCTATTACAGGTCCTTTTTTATCTTTTAACATAGTTGTTACATAAGCCTCTTTTGCTTTTGTATCAGGATGCATACGATTATGCCTTTCGATATCCAAACCATCACGTCTTAATTCATTAAAGCTAGTCACAGACCATATATCAGCTGTAATACCATAATCAGCTTCTAGCATTTCAGATGCTTTGATTACTTCACGTAAAATTGTACCTGAACCTAAAAGCTGAAGATGTTTTTTAGAGGCTTTTTTAGATTTTAATAAATACATACCCTTAAGAATGCCCTCTTCTGAACCTTTAGGCATATCAGGATGAATATAGTTTTCATTCATCACGGTAATGTAATAAAAAATATTTTCATTTTTTTCATACATACGGTGTAAACCATTTTGAATGATTACTGCAAGTTCGTAGGCAAAGGTAGGGTCATAAGTCACACAATTAGGAATGGTTGATGCTAAAAGATGACTATGACCGTCTTGGTGTTGCAAACCTTCACCAGCAAGTGTTGTACGCCCTGCTGTTCCACCTAATAAAAAGCCACGAGCTTGCATATCCCCTGCTGCCCAAGCAAGATCACCAATACGTTGGAAACCAAACATTGAGTAGTAGATATAGAAAGGAATCATAGCAACTTTATTAGAACTATAGGATGTTGCTGCTGCAATCCATGAGCAGAAAGCCCCTGCTTCATTAATACCTTCTTCAAGAATTTGACCATCTTTGGCTTCACGATAGTACATTACTTGCTCGTGATCGACAGGTGTATAAAGCTGGCCAACAGGGGAATAAATACCAATCTGTCTAAATAAGCCTTCCATACCAAAAGTACGACATTCATCAGGTACGATAGGAACAATATGTTTGCCAATGTTTTTGTCTTTTAAAAGAGCAGTTAAAATACGAACAAAGGCCATTGTAGTAGAGATTTCACGCTCACCTAGACCTTCTGTCACTGCAGAAAAAGCAGTTAAATCAGGCATTTTTAAAGGTGGATATTCTGAAGTTCTTGATGGTAAATATCCCCCTAAAGCTTCACGTTGTTTACGCAAATAACGAATTTCAGGACTATCTTCAGCTGGTTTATAGAAAGGAATATCAGCAATTTCAGCATCTGAAATAGGAATGCTAAATCTATCTCTGAATGCACGTAAATGTTCAATCGACATTTTCTTTTGTTGGTGAGTAATATTTTGACCCTCACCTGCTGTCCCCATACCATAACCTTTAATTGTTTTGGCAAGAATTACAGTTGGACGCCCCTTATGCTCAGCTGCGGCAGCATAGGCAGCAAATACTTTTTGCGAATCATGACCGCCACGATTTAAACGCCAGATTTCATCATCTGACATATTTTCTACTCTCTTTTTAAGCTCAGGATACTGGCCAAAGAAATTTTCACGAACATAGGCACCATCATTAGCCTTGTATGCTTGATAATCACCATCAACACATTCTTGCATGCGTTTTTGCATTAAACCATTTTCATCTCTTGCAAATAAAGGATCCCAACGCCCCCCCCAAATTACTTTGATGACATTCCAACCAGCACCTTTAAAAATACCTTCTAATTCTTGAATAATTTTGCCATTTCCACGCACAGGGCCATCTAAACGCTGTAAATTACAATTGACAACAAAAACAAGGTTATCTAGTTTTTCTCTAGCAGCAATTGATAAAGCACCTAAAGATTCTGGCTCATCCGTTTCACCATCACCTAGGAATGCCCAAACTTTTCGATTTTCGGCCTTAATTAAGCCTCTGTTTTCAAGATATTTTAAAAATCGAGCTTGATATATTGCCTGTAATGGACCAAGTCCCATAGATACCGTTGGGAATTGCCAGAAATCACCCATTAACCAAGGATGGGGATAGGAAGAAAGACCATTAACCTCAACTTCTTGTCTGAAATTATTCAACTGTTGCTCAGATAAACGACCTTCAAGGAAAGCTCTAGCATAAATACCAGGTGATGAATGGCCTTGTATATAAAGTAAATCACCGCCATGCTCACCACTATTTGGTCCTTTAAAGAAATGGTTGAACCCCACTTCATATAGAGTTGAAGCTGAAGCATAAGAAGCAATATGGCCACCTAATTCAGGCGCATATTTACCTGCTTTTAGAACCATGGCTACCGCATTCCAGCGTATTAGAGCAGCAATTCTTTTCGCCATCCCTTCATCCGGTGGAATTTGCTTTTCTTCATGAGGAAATAAAGTATTTCGATAAGGCGTATGTACAGTCGTTTTTAATTGCACTCCTGAGGTCGCCATTTTATTAATTAATTCTTGGACTAAAAATGTAGCACGTTCGTCACCATCATTGGTCAAAATATCTTGTAAGGCATCCAGCCATTCGCGTGTTTCAATAGGATCTATATCTTTACCATTTTCATTTGCCATGAAGGTGTTCCTCTCTAGACTTTCTATATTTATTAACCACATAATTCAGTATTTGCTAAGCTTTTGTGGATTAAACCACCACAGGCTTGCATACACACGGAATAATCAGCACTACAACTACAGGTCATTTTGCGGCATTGTAGTGGATCGCTGAATGAATTCAACTCTAATACACATACATCACCTTTAATTTTTTGTTCGTTTGAATAACGGTTATAGCTTTTCGCTGTTTTTGCACTTCGGTTACACAAACAGTTAGAACAGTTATTTTTACATTCCTTCAAGCAAAATTGGGCTTGCTTAGCACAAGCTAATTTGCATTCTGCTCTTGTTTTATAAGGCAAAGGCACTGTACTTGGCGCTGTACAAGCAGTAACAACAGCCAAATAACTTAAAGATAGCACAAGCTTAAGAATTTGCTTTTTCATGTTGATTTATAACCAAGCAACCAAAGTAAGAAGAGCAATAAATACTAAAAAAACAGTAATTGCATGTTCAACTAAACCTTCTGCATAAGGCATTTGAATTTGGCTACCTTCAACTTTTGCTGCTTGTATTCCACCTTCTTCTAATAAAACTTGATTATTTGAAGGCGAAGTTAAAAATTGGTTTAAGAAAAAATTAAATCCAGGTTGGAAATTACCTACAAGTAAGTAAAGTAATGTAGCAAGCCTTGAAGGAATCCAATCCAACAGGTCAGTTAACTTTTTAGCTATCTCCCCTACCGCATTTTCCTTTTGGCATAAACTAATTAATCTATAAGCAAGCACAACCACGGGCCCCGCAAGAATATACCAGAAAGCAGGGGCAAAAAGCTCACCACAAACCTTGAAAAAGTAATGTTTTACTTCCTCTTCAGAATGACTTTCATCAAGATTTTCTCTTACAGGATAAAAGGGATTATTAGGACCTAAACAATAATAAAAAATGGCTAAATTTAAAATAAAAGCAATCAAACCAAAAATGAGATTATCAAAAATAGCTAAAATTAACCAAGCCCCTAAAAGGATAGGAATAATCACAAGAGCAAGCAAGACAAAAGGATTTGAGCCACTCAATTTTGGCGGTAATTTAAGGCCTAATTTTTCAAAATAATTTGGGAACCAATCAAAACGATTTTTGGCGATTGCATGTGTCAAAAAGCGTTCACATAACAAACTGATGACAATGACCAATAATTTCATACTTAATCCTTACGCATTTTATCGGATAGAGCAATTGGCGTTGGATACTTCAACACCACCAAATAAGACGAAACAATAAATGTTAAAATCGTTGTTGCTTGAATTAAATTAGACGTTGTTTCTGAAATTAGGTGTGAACTTAATGCAATAGATGCAACTAGCAGCGAAAACTCACTTGCCTGACCTAAACGAAATCCCACCTCTTTAGCAACATTGGCTTTTTCCCCCGCTCTCTCTAGTAATTTTTTAAATAACAAGGGCTTGATAAGTAACATAAGGAAAGCAAGCATGAAGGCTGGGATCACAACCTGAGCGGCAAAACTAAAGTTAAAGGTTGCACCAATAGAAAAGAAAAACATGACTAAGAAAAAGTCACGTAAAGGTTTTAAGCTTTCGGCGATATAAAGTGAAATAGGACTTGCAGCTAGAGCAACGCCAGCAACAAAAGCACCAATATCTTCCGATAAGCCGATTTGCTGTGCAATGAAAGAAAGCGCTAAACACCAACCTACTGACAATAGAAAAACATATTCTTGGGTTCTATCAAAACGAGCTAATAGTTTGATTAAAACGTACTTTTCAATAGCAAAGGCTAAAATACATAATACAGGTAAAGCGATACCCACTAAAACTAAATCTTGCGCAAGCGAAGCATGAGATTCAGCGCCATTTATCAAAATTAATACGATAATAGCAATTAAATCTTGCATCAAAAGCACCGATATCATGACTTCACCCGTATGTTGATGATGCAAGATAGTCGTCGGTAATAATTTTAGCCCTATAATCGTACTAGAAAACATCATTGCAGCACCTAAAATGCAAGATTCAAGTACGTTTAGACCAAACCATCGGCCAATAAAATATGAAATTAAGGCAAAGAAAGCAGAACTGATAACAGCGATTAAAGTCACCTTTTTCAGCATATGTATTAAATTTTGCGGTTGTAGATGCAAGCCTAAAAGAAATAATAGGAAAACAATACCAATATCGCCAACTTGTTTTACTACAGTAATATCAGATACTAACTTTAAGCCCCAAGGACCCAAAGCCGCACCTAACAATATATAAGCAACTAACAAAGATTGTTTTGTATATAACACTAAGGTTGAAAGAACTGCTGCACCAGCAAAGATTAAGAAAATTGTATAAAAAACTGAACCGTCATGCATAGGCCTAAGATCTCACAGGTCGATGATTAATAGTGTAAGAATATATTATTTAAGAAACCTAAAATGCTTTTTAAATTGAACTTTACTAATATAAAAATAGCTTTTAAATTTCAGGGGTGTATATATACCACAAAAACGCTTCAGGAAATAGCTTAGAGATAAAAGCAAAGGAAATTTATTTCTTTATCTCTACCATCCTAAAAGAGCGTACAACTCTCCGAAGGATTGATCTCACCTGAGAGGCACACTTGCCAAGTTTACAGTTGAATTCAGGGGATTCTTCGCTACGCTCAGAATGACAGCAATACAGTCTCACAATAACAAACGCTGCGCTGCGGAGCTTATCAGCAACCTATCAATAGCTGTCATCTTGAAAAGAGCGTAGCTCTTTGAAAGATCCTATTGAATCTTGGATAGATTTTAGAACAGGCACTGTGTTTTGCGATGGGATTCTTCGCTACGCTCAGAATGCCAGGGAAAACATATCCTAGACCTAAGCAAATATAATAGACAAATAGTATTCAAACTGCTAAGATTTTACTTTTTTTCGATTTTATTTTTTGAGACTTCATCCAAAAAATTAGTTTTACTCAAAAAACGACGACAGGAGTACTTTAATCAATGACTTACAGCAGCACCTCCTCTTCAGCAAAAACGTCATCTTATGGAAAAATCATGCCTTGGATAGTCTGGGGTTTAAGCTGTCTGTTTTATTTTTATGAATGCCTCTTACAAGTATCACCTTCTGTTATGAGCTCTGAGTTAATGCGTGATTTCGCTGTAACCAGCCAAACCTTAGGCATTTTATCAGGCGTTTACTTCTACTCTTATGCCATTATGCAACTGCCAGGCGGCGTCATGATGGACTATTTTGGTCCGCATCGTTTACTTACAATTGCAACCACTATTTGTGCTGTTAGTACAATTGCTTTCGGGCTTACAGATAGCTTTTTTATGGCCTGTGTTGCAAGACTCATGATTGGTTTTGGCTCTGCTTTTGCTGCTGTTGGAACGATGAAATTTGCTGCAAACTGGTTCCCTGCTCAACGCTTTGCCTTACTTACTGGAATGATGGTTACTATTGGCATGCTTGGTGCAATTGGTGGTGAAGCTCCTTTAGCTTTGCTAATTGATAGTTATGGCTGGCGTCATAGCATGCTTATTATGGGTTGTGTCGGCCTTAGTTTGGCGCTTTTACTGCTTATTTTTGCTAAGGATACCCCCTCAGGCTCCAATCATATTGATATTCATGCTGCAGATGATGAACCTTTGCTAAAAAGCTTAGTTACCTTAATTAAAAATAAACAACTTTGGTTAGTCGCAATTTACGGTGGCCTAATGTACATGGCAACTCCTGTTTTTTGTGGCCTTTGGGGTGTTCCTTTTTTAATGCTTAAAATGGATTTAGCTAAAGCGACCGCGGCAAATTATATTTCTCTAGTCTTTATAGGCTGGGCTATAGCCAGCCCTTTATGGGGTATTTTCTCAAATCGTATTGGCCTTAGAAAACCGCCCCTATATATCGGTGCTGTTGGGGCATTAATTACCTCTTTGTGTTTTATTTACATTCCATTTAAAACAGGCTTTTTTGTTCAGGCTCTCTTGCTCTTATTTGGTATATTCTCAGCTGGCTTTTTACCAGCCTTTGCTGTTGCCAAAGAGTTATGTAGCAAACGTTATGTAGCAACAGGCCTCAGTTTTATGAATATGATGAATATGATAGGAATAGCCTTAGCTCAACCTATTATTGGTTTTATCTTAGATAGAACTTGGCAGGGTGAAATTATTGATAAGGTACGTATTTACCCTCTCGAATCTTATTATCTTTCTTTATCTATTCTTCCTATTGGTATTTTTGTTTCCCTTCTAATATTACCCTTTATTAGAGAAACTTTTTGCCAAAGCGTTAAGGATTAATCAAAATTAGGCAAGACTTTATCCCCTAATGCAGATTAGGGGTTTTTTATTTACAGGCAGTAGAAAAATCATGACTAAAAAACTTTATATCAAAACAAATGGTTGCCAAATGAATGAATATGATTCATCTAAAATGGCAGAAGTACTTTATGAATCACATGGTCTTGTAAAAACAGACAAGGCAGAAGAAGCAGATGTTATTCTTTTAAATACCTGCTCTATACGTGAAAAAGCCCAAGAAAAAGTATTTTCTCAACTTGGCCAATGGCGTGAATATAAAGCAAAAAACCCTGATGTCATTATTGGTGTTGGTGGTTGTGTAGCTAGCCAAGAAGGTGCTGATATTATCAAGCGGGCACCCTTTGTTGATTTAGTTTTTGGCCCACAAACTCTGCATCGATTACCAGAACTAATGAAAGAACGTGAGTTGAAGAAAAAGCCTGTAGTCGACATTAGCTTTCCTGAAATTGAAAAATTTGACCACTTACCACAACCTCGAGCTGAAGGCCCTCATGCCTTTGTATCGATTATGGAAGGCTGTAGTAAATACTGTAGTTATTGTGTTGTACCCTATACTCGTGGCGAAGAAATAAGTAGGCCTTTTGATGATGTTTTAACCGAATGTTACCAACTGGCAGCACAAGGCGTTAGAGAAATTAATCTTCTTGGTCAAAATGTAAATGACTATAGAGGCGTTATGGAAAATGGGGATATTGCTGATTTGGCTTTATTAATTCATTATGTCGCTGCAATTGAAGGTATTGGTCGTATTCGTTTTACTACATCTCATCCATTAGCTTTTTCCGAAAATTTAATTAATGCATATGCTGAAGTGCCAGAGCTTGCCAACCATTTACATTTACCTATTCAAAGTGGTTCAGATAAAATTTTAAGTATGATGAAACGGGGTTATACTGCGATTGAATATAAATCTAAAATTCGCAAACTACGCCAAGTACGTCCTGATATTCGTCTTTCAACGGATATCATTGTAGGTTTTCCTGGTGAAACAGATGACGATTTCCAGGCCACTATGGATTTGGTACATGAGTTAGGCTTTGATACCTCATTTAGCTTTATTTATAGCCCAAGACCCGGCACCCCTGCTGCTAATTTTGCTGATGAAACGCCAATGGAAGTTAAAAAGCAACGCTTACAAATTTTACAAAATCGCCTTTTATTAAATGCATCGAACTATAGCCAATCAATGATAGGTAGTGTTCAGCGAATTTTAGTTACGGGTAAAGCTAAGCGATATGAACAACAGCTCTCTGGAAGGACTGAATGTAACCGCGTAGTTAATTTTGATGGCCCAGAACATCTGATTGGTCAATTCGTCAATGTTTATATCAATGAAGCACTTCCCAATTCATTACGTGCTAGATTGCATTCTGAGCAGGAAGTTGCTACGGCTTAATTGATCTCATGGCAATAGCATGTATCTTAAGTGTAGGCTAAAACTCGGATTTCGCTTCGCTACACTTAGGCTAGATTGATTTCCTTTACTATTATATTTGGTTTTTTGGCAAATGAGTTCTTTTATAGAAAAAATACAGATTCCAATGGAACATCATGGAAAACGCTTAGATGTTGTTTTAGCACTTCTTTTTCCTGATTATTCGAGAAGCCAACTATCCAATTGGTTAAAAGAGGGCAGCATAAAACTAAATGAGCAATTAGCTCGTCCCAAAGATAAGGTTTTAGGGGGGGAAAGAGTTGAAGTTAATGTTCAATTTACGCCACAAATAGAGCAAAGCAAACCTGAAAATATCCCACTTAATATTGTTTATGAAGATGATGAACTTATTGTTCTTAATAAGCCAGCCAATTTAGTTGTTCATCCAGGGGCTGGTAACCGTGAGCATACCTTACTAAATGCCCTACTTCATCATGCACCTCAATTAGAACAACTGCCTCGTGCAGGCATCGTGCATCGTTTGGATAAAGATACAACCGGTTTATTAGTTATAGCTAAAACACTTAAAACACAAACTAAACTTGTACGTCAGATGCAAGAAAAGGATGTACAAAGAGAATATATTACTTTGGTGCAAGGTCATCTTATATCAGGCGGAGAGATTGATACCTTTTACGGCAGGCATTCTCGTAATCGTCTTAAAATGGCTGTTCTTAAGCAAGGAAGGGAAGCCTTAACTTTATATTCTATTCGTAAGCAATACTATGATTTTACTCTGTTAGATGTACAACTGATGACAGGTAGAACACACCAAATACGCGTTCATATGTCGCATATTAATCATCCTGTGGTGGGTGATCCTCTTTATGGCGGGAGAATGCGATTTCCCAAAGATGCGAGTGTAGATTTTAGAACAAAGCTTATCGATTTTAAAAGGCAAGCCTTACATGCAGCAAGATTATCTTTTTCTCATCCTGTTAGTGAAGAATACTTGACATTCGAAGCCCCTCTACCGCAAGATTTTGCCGAACTCATTGGTTTTTTGGATGAACATCTTGCAAACACTTCTAGCTAACTGGCAAGCTCCCCATAATATTAAAGCGCTTACCACAACGAGAAAAGAAGGCTTTAGCCTTGCTCCCTATTCAGAAAATAATTTAGGTTTGCATGTCGGTGATAAACCTGAACATGTCTTAGCAAATAGAGCCTCACTGAAACAAAAATTACAGTTACCTAATGAACCAGAATGGCTTTCGCAAATTCATTCTGATATTTGTGTTATAATTGGCGAGGATAACAATCGCGAGGCTGATGCAGCTATTAGTCAGTCTAAAGATAAAGTCCTTGCTATTATGACTGCGGATTGTCTACCAATCGTTCTTTGCAATAAGGAAGGAACAGAGATTGCAGCCATCCATGCGGGTTGGAAGGGTTTAGCAAATGGTGTCATTGAAAATACGCTTGCTAAAATGACTAGCCCTGCTAATGATTTAATAGCCTGGATAGGGCCTTCGATATGTCAATCTTGTTTTGAAGTTGGTAGTGAAGTTTTTGATATTTTTAAATCTCGATTTTCTTTCGCTGAAAAGCATTTTTCAGCGAGAAAAGAGAAATGGCTTGCTAATTTACCCGGCCTTGCAGAATCAAGGCTTTATCAATTAGGCCTTTCTGCAGTTTATCAGTCAAAAATTTGCACTTTCGAAGAGGAAAATGATTTCTATTCCTATCGCCGTCAGGCACAAACGGGTAGAATGGTTACTCTTATTTGGTTTAATGAAAACAATTAGGATAGTGAATGATGACTTACAAGATTCAAAGATTAATTGGTTTATGTTTTGTCTTTTTGAGCTTTAATGTATTTGCTACAGCAACAGATAGCAAAACAGTAGCTCCTACACTGGCTCCTGTTCTAAAAAATGCAATGCCAGCCATTGTTAATGTAGCAGTGCAAGGCATCGTCCCTTCCATGCCTGCTTCTGCAGAAGATGAAGAAGGAGCTGAGCAACAACCTAGCCTACCCGAAAAACCTAAAAAGTTCCAAAGTATTGGTTCTGGCGTCATTGTTGATCCACAACATGGAATCATCATTACCAACGATCATGTTATCCGTAATGCTAATTTAATTACTGTCACTTTAAATGATGGACGTCGTTTGAAAGCCAAACTAATTGGTGGTGATGCTGATACCGATATTGCGGTTTTAAAAATTGATGCAAAAAATCTAAAAAGCCTAGCTATTGGTGATTCAGATAAAGCCGAAGTAGGCGATTTTGTAGTAGCAATCGGAAACCCCTTTGGTCTTAATAGCTTTGGTAATAGCCAAACAGCCACCTTTGGAATTATTTCTGCAACAAAACGTTCTGATTTAAACATCGAAGGCGTTGAAAATTTCATTCAAACTGATGCAGCAATTAACCCCGGTAATTCAGGTGGTGCTTTAGTCAATGCCTCTGGTGAGTTAATTGGTATTAATACTGCGATTATTTCACCTTACGGCGGCAATGTTGGAATCGGTTTTGCAATTCCTATTAATATGGCAAAAGATGTAGCTCAACAACTCATTAAATACGGTTCTATTCACCGTGGATTAATGGGTATCTTTGTACAACACTTAACACCTGAACTAGCGCAAGCTATGGGATATCCTGAAGATTTACAAGGTGCTATTGTATCGCAAGTTAATGAAGATTCACCTGCCGAAAGAGCCGGCTTGAAACCGGGTGATATTATCACACAAATTAATAGCACTAAGATAACTCAAGCAACACAGGTTAAATCAACTATTGGTTTATTAAGAGTGGGTTCTGATGCGAAAATTAGTATTCAACGCGACAATAAACCGATGGTTTTAAATGCGATAGTTACGGATATTAAAAAACATGAACAAAAACTCCAGGCATCTAACCCGTTCCTTTATGGTTTAGCGCTTAAAAACTTTGAACAAGATTATCCTCCGCATGGTCATGTAACTGGTGTTCAAGTTGTAGGTGCTTCAGAAAATAGTACTGGCTGGCGTGCAGGTTTACGTCCAGGCGATATTATTATTTCTGCGCAAAAACAACCTACCATCAGCGTAAAAGGCCTGCAAACTATTGCAGCTCAGCAGAAACAACAACTTTTAGTTCAGGTTTTACGTGGACCTGGCGCTTTATTCTTATTGATAGTTTAATTTGCATACCACCTCCCCATCTCTCTGGGGAGGTAATTTTTAAATTCTATTTCTTCGGTTTATTCAATTAATTAAATAAGTTCGCAGTGTAATTCTGGAAATTCTTCGTTATGCTCAGGCCTGTTTTGCATTAGAACATTACCGTTTGCGTTACCGATAGTTTTTTCTATCCAAGATCCTTCAAAAAGCGTTAGTGTTTAGGGACATGACATAGTTTACACTTTAGCTCTATATCTCTGATAGTTATTTAGATCAAGAATGAGTATTTTTTGCTTACAAAAATAAATATCCATTAAATGCTGCTCCTCTTGGTTTAGTACTAGTTTGACAGGATAGCTGTAGAATGGAGTTCCTATGAAGTATAGTTTGCCGCGATAAGATATCACTCCATCCTTTTGCACCTTGCGAATAAGGCTATTCATCTCATACTGAATCTCAGGAATAGGTTCAGGAAATGCTGCTGTACTGGCTAAATAACGTGAAACAGGTAAGTCGAGGTTTAAAGCATCGTGAGGCCTGACTTCATTATAAATTCCTTTCCAATAATTAAATCCTGCCTGTGCCTCACTCCTATTATCAAAAGAGTAGCGTGATAAAAGCTCTGCTTTTAAAGTTCGATGCAGTCGCTCCAATTTACCTTGTGTCTGCGAATGCCCGGGGCGAGAATGAGAGACT
>JAIUOG010000174.1 GCA_020161725.1 Pseudomonadota bacterium | reverse complement strand
TGCCAAAGATGTGATTATCGTACCCGGTTATGGTATGGCTGTTGCCCATGCTCAACATGCGGTAAAAGAATTAGTGGATGCTTTAACTGCGCGTTCAATTAAAGTCCGTTTTGCAATTCACCCTGTAGCAGGCCGTATGCCTGGGCATATGAATGTGCTCTTAGCAGAAGCGAATATTCCCTATGATAAAGTCTTTGAGCAAAGTGAAATTAATAGGGATTTTGCTGCTGCTGATGTTGCCTTTGTAATCGGTGCAAATGATATTACTAATCCAGCGGCTAAGTCAGATCCTAGTTCGCCTATCTATGGTATGCCTATCTTAGAAGTCGAAAAAGCAAAGACCATTCTCTTTGTGAAACGAAGTTTGGCAGCGGGTTATGCCGGTGTTGAAAATGAATTATTTTTCCATGATAACACCTATATGCTCTTTGGAGATGCCAAAGTTATGACTGAGTCGATTGCTAAGTCTTTAGCCAGTCTATAAAAATTTTATTATTTGCAAAGGAAAAAAAATAACGGTATCTTTGTCTGCTTTAAATTGCGGAGTTTTTATTAATGTTACGTAAAATAAATTATGTTTTATTTGGTTTGGCTATTGGGGCAACTGCTATTGCCGCACCAACTATGGTGCTTTCAGGTTTTTCCGTTGGCCCTTATACTATTGCACCCAATGAAACTTTAGAAGTAGTAAACCCAAGTTTTGGCGTAATCAAAGCAAATTGTATTATTGATACTACAGCAGAAGAAGCCGTTATTTTTATTCAACCTAAAAATAGTAAGAAAGTTTTTATTAATGATGTTTTGTTAGAAGCTGCTGGCAAAAACGTCACTGTTCATAATAGAGATCGCCTTCAAATTACTGCAAATTCGGGCGTGAAAGTGACTCTAACGAATTACAGTTCAAGTTCTATCAGCACAACTTGCTCAATTTAATTAAGATTCTATCATCCTAAGCCCAGCAAAGCTGGGCTTTTCAGCCCAGCCTACCTAATGAATTCAGGAGATTCTTCGCAAAGCTCAGAATGACGGGATAACTTTAATTAATGTTCTCTTGTAGCAGAGAATTTAATCTTAGGATAACGCTCTTCAGCCATGCTTAAATTAACTCTTGTTGGTGCTAAGTACATTAGCGAATCACCACCATCCAAGGCAAGATAATCAAAAGCCTTAGTTTTAAACTCTTGCATCGCTTTTTCATCGTCTGAATAGACCCATCTAGCGCAGCTTGTGTTTGTCGTTTCATAAACACAATCGACTTTATATTCATTTTTTAAACGATGAGCTACTACATCAAACTGAAGTACACCCACAGCACCTAAAATAAGTTGGTTGCTATTAAGAGGTCTAAATACTTGAGTAGCACCCTCTTCGGATAATTCGATTAGGCCCTTAATTAGCGCCTTCGATTTTAAAGGATCTTTAAGACGCACTAATCTGAAAAGTTCAGGAGCAAAATTAGGTATACCGGTGAATTTTAATTTCTCACCCTCAGTAAAAGTATCACCAATACGAATCGTGCCGTGATTATGCAAGCCAATAATATCCCCTGCCATGGCAATTTCAGTATGCTCTCTGTCGCCTGCCATAAAGGTCAAAGCGTTAGAAATTTGCACTTCTTTACCAATACGAAGATGATTTAATTTCATCCCTTTTCTATAAGTACCGGAACAAATACGTAAGAAAGCAATCCTATCGCGATGCTTAGGATCCATATTTGCTTGGATTTTAAACACAAAACCGCTAAAGGCTTTTTCATTAGGTTCAACTTCACGCTCCAAGGAAGCACGAGGCATAGGCCCTGGTGCGAACTTGGCAAAATCATCTAAAAGCTCTTTAATACCAAAATTATTGATAGCAGAGCCAAAATAAACCGGTGTAATTTTACCAGCCAAATAGTCATCAACATTAAATTCATGTGATGCTCCTTTGACTAGTTCAATTTCATCTCTTAATTCAGTGGCAAGACTACCTAAAGTTTCATCTAACTCTGGATTATTTAAGCCTTTAATCTTTTTAGCTTCCTGCCTTGACGCATTTTTACCTGGTTCATAAAGATAAATAATATCTTCATAAAGATGATAAATACCTTTAAAACGTTTACCCATACCAACAGGCCAGGTAATCGGCGCACATTGGATTTTTAAAACCGTTTCTACTTCGTCCAACAGGCTAATTGGCTCACGACCTTCTCTATCTAACTTATTAATAAAGGTCATGATAGGTGTATCGCGAAGACGACAGACTTCCATCAATTTAATGGTTCTATCCTCTACCCCTTTAGCAACGTCAATAACCATCAGAGCTGAGTCAACTGCTGTGAGAGTACGATAGGTATCTTCAGAGAAGTCTTCATGTCCCGGTGTATCAAGCAGATTCATGACATGATCATTATGAACAAATTGCATTACCGAGGTAGTAATCGAAATACCTCTTTGTTGCTCCATTTCCATCCAATCGGAAGTTGCATGTCTATCTGCTTTACGACCTTTCACTGTCCCTGCAAGCTGAATAGCACCTCCGAATAAAAGTAACTTTTCAGTCACCGTAGTCTTACCGGCATCAGGGTGAGAAATGATAGCGAACGTACGCCGTTTATTAAAATCTTGATAAAATGCAGTCATAAAAGAAGAATTTAAGAATGAATTTGACTATTTTAACCTAAGTCGGTTTTAAGGACACTAATTTTTAATTGAAGTTACTTTAAGTAGCCTTGGCGTAGCATCAGCGCTGAGTGATCCTGACATATTTTTACCCAACTTATAGTGCTATTTAAACTCACTGTGATTCAAATTTATGTCATTCCCGCGTAGCGGGAATCCATTTATCAAACAAAGTGAGGTGCCACTTTAAGAAATAGATTCCCGCCTTTGCTGGAATGACAAAAAATTGAATCAAAAGGTTCAATATTGCTCTTTTGAGTAATTAAATGCCAGGATTCCTCTGAGCGTTAGCGTAACCATGGGCAGGATGGTAATAAGAGCTCTAATCCTTAATTACACCTTCGGCTCCATCAAGGCTACTTTTGCAATTATTCT
>JAIUOG010000022.1 GCA_020161725.1 Pseudomonadota bacterium | reverse complement strand
TCTCTCCTGTCCTTCCGGACATCCTCTCCCACTAGGGGAGAGGAATTTAATATTCATTTTCTAACGATAAGACCATTATGCAAAGCTCTAACGCCAGGTACTTTTAAAGCGACATCCCCAGCTGTATCACTTTGGCGAATTGTTTTCACATAACCACTTAGATAAACTGTACCTTTTTTAGTCTCAACCTGGATTGGGAGGCTAGTTAGTTCTGGATGTTGCATAAAGGTTTCTAAAACTGAATTTTTAAGTGATTCATCAGAGGTCATAGAAGGAAAAGAATCAAAAAAAGATGTGGATTGATTGTTATATTGTCCACCAGTCGATGTATGATGACAGGCTGTTGCTAAAAATGAGAAGCTTAAAATTGCGAATAAATAGTACTTTTTCATCAAAATCCCCTATAAAAAACGAACCTTAACACGGATAAAGCGCAATTTCTAATAAGTTTTATTAAGGAGGCCTTCTAAACGCTCAATTTCCTGCAATAAATCAATGGCAAGCCCTGCTCCAGCCATATTAATGCCCAAATCCTTAGTCAAATGCATTACTATTTTAATTCGCTGCAAAGCATGGCTATCAAAACGCCAATCTTCTTCTTTTTCTTTGTCGACAGAGACAATACCTTCATCAATAATTTCCACAATGAAAGATTTAGAAATATTAAAGGATGAGCAAATTTCAGTGAGTGATAATACAAACCATTCTTCTGCTGTAGCAACTTCTAAATTAGAATCCTGTTTAGCCATTGCTAGCTCCTATCTTTGTCGCGGGTTAAAAAATTGCTCTTTTGCCATTTGCTCATAAAGTTCTTTTAGTTTTGCATCCTGGACATCAGGATTAACAATCACTAAATTAACATATTGAGCCCCAGGAGATGAGCTGGGTAACCCCCTGCCTTGCAAACGTAACTGTTTGCCAGTCTGAGATAAAGGAGGTATCGTTAAATTTACACTACCTCCTAAGGTTTTCACGGGAACCTTAGCCCCTAAATAAGCCTCCCAAGGGCTAAGCGGTAAATCAGAATAAATATCTTTGCCTCTTAAGCTAAATTGAGGATGGGGTTCGATATGAATCTCAATATAAAGATCGCCCGGGTGTTTAGAGCCTTTGCCCTGCCCTTTACCTTTTAAACGTATTTGTTGTTTATCAGCTATACCAGCAGGAATTTTGACCTTGACCATTTCTATTTTTTGTTCTAATTGACCATGGGCATTAATGGTAGGATTTTGTAATTGAAGCACTTTTTCTGCCCCATGATAACTGTCTTCTAAACTGATAGTTAAGCTCGCATGAATATCATTATTTCCTTCATAAAAAGGCTGATATTGCTCTTGTCTTTGTCTAAAAATACTATTTAAGAAATCGTCAAAATCAGCAGCATCTGCTGATTGGTATTGCTGGTGATGAGCATGGTTGGATTGGGATTGCGAAGGTCTTTCAGCCTGTTCTTTCCAATAGGCACCATATTGGTCGTATTTTTTCTTCTTTTCAGGATCGCGAAGCACTTCATAGGCTTCACCTAATTCCTTGAATTTTTCTTCCGCCTTCGCCTCTTTACTCACATCGGGATGATATTTCCTTGCCAATTTTCGATAAGCTCTTTTAATATCTTCAGGGCTTGCAGAAGAATCGAGTCCCATGATTTTATAATAGTCTTTATATTCCATGACTTATGAGAAGTATATTGTGATTTTATTATTGTGGTCGCCTGCTTTAGTCTTGTCAAACTGAAAGTTTTTAATTTTTACATCGATTGAGAAATAATTTGATTTTTTCCTTGCTCTTTTGCTTTATAAAGCATTTTATCAGCAGCGGAAATAATATGCTTCATATCCGCGTTGTTACCAGGCTCTATAGATATAATGCCTATGCTTAAGGTGATATTAGGATGTTTATTTTCTTTGGTAAATCTTTCTTTAATGCTATCAGATAAGGCCTTAATTTCGAGTATTTCCATATTAACTAAAATCGCAGCAAATTCATCTCCTCCTAAACGAACCAATACATCTGACTCACGACGCATAGACTCTTTTAATACAGAGGCTATAAAAATGAGATACTCATCACCATAAGGATGGCCAAAGGTATCATTCAAATATTTAAAATTATCAACATCAACCAAGAGGAGCCCCAAAGATTGTTTATTTCTTCTAGCGTTAGCTAATTCAATGGGAAAGGTCGTATCAAAATAACGCCTATTGAAAAGGCCTGTTAGAGAATCTGTGATGGACATTACTTGAATTTCTTTATTAAAAGCCTCTAATTTTTGATTAGAAACCGATAATTGGTCAATTAAAGAATCCTTTTGATTACCCAATTGAAAGACGCGGTTAATAAGACGATTATTCATCTTTGCGATTATTCCCATCAACAAAATAAAAAATAAAAACATCATAGCAAAAATGATTCGTTCTGATTCCAAACTCAAAAAATTGATAATAATAACGGGTAAAAAAATAGGTATAACATAAGCGTAAAAAGCGGGTATATAAGCAGAAAAAGCAGCGACACTTCCTGCTGCCATTCCACCGAGTATAAGAATAATAGTGGTTTGATGTAATTCATTTAAATAAGGAGAAAATAATAAATAACTTACGCCCCAAATAGCGCCTGTTAGAAAGGTAAGACTCAAGAAGGTAATTGAAGAAGAGGCCTTAGAATGACTTAAATAATATTCTTTTTTAATCACCCAATAACTGTAAAACCAACGCAAACCACTCAGCATAACCATGGAAGCATACCAGGTTAAAATTAACAACAAAGAGAGGCCTCTGTACCAGAGATCTAACGTGAGAAGAGAGGCGATTAAAATATTAAAAGGGATAGAGCCTAATGAATTTTCCAGCAATAATAGATAGGCTTCTTTACCTAAGTCCTTATTTTTCATTAACATATGAATGCCCTTCCTTTACATTCCTAGTACAACTATAGTCTTTTAAATCATTTTTTTACAAATTTTTTATAGTTAATTTACTACAAAATAGAGTTTATCTAGCCCTTATGGTTATTTTTAAGCTAAAATAAAGCCCTTTTAGCATTTATGACGCTGGCTTTGATGAAAAACACATTTTGTAAACTTTTTTTTCTATCCCTTTTATTGTTCATTCAATCTCTAAGTCATGCTTATACGCGTGATGTAGCAATTACAATGGATGATCTTCCTTTTGTTGGCGAAGCTAAAAATTTTCATTTGGATATGATAATCAATACCGCCAAAAAAGAAGAAATCCCGCTTACAGGTTTTGTTATTGCCAACCAAATTGAGCCTAATAATTGGGAGATGTTAGAAAAATTTAAAAACGCCGGTTTAAGCATTGGCAATCATACACTTTCTCACACTAATTTAAATACAACCAATACGGAAGCTTATATTCATGAAATCGACAAAGCCGATAAAATTTTAGCGCCCGTCATAACCCAACCTAAATATTTTCGCTATCCTTATTTGGCTGAAGGTAAAGGCGATAAAAAACAGCGCGTTTTACAATTTTTAGCGGATAAAAATTATCATGTTGCACCTGTTACTATTGATAGCAAAGACTTTATTTTTAACCAGCTTTTACTTTCTGTACCACAAAACGAGAGAAGAGCCTTTTTAAATGTGTTGAAACCTTGCTATTTGGCTTTTATCTGGCAACAAACTATAAAGGCCGAAGCCAATGATAAGGCACAAGGTAAATTAGGCAGACCTCAGATTTTATTAATTCATTCTAATTTACTTAACGCCTATGTTTTACCGGATATTATTGCACTTTATAGAGAAAATCATTTCAACTTTATTAGCTTAAATGCTGCTTTAAAAACCGATGAAAATACACAGTTTGCTATGGCTAAAAAAAGAAAAGCGCCTGCTAATGAGCATTTTGTCGAAAATGAAATGAGTTGGGATTAATTATATCAGGCAGAACAACTACTTTAATCAAGTTCACAGTTGAATTCAGGAGATCCTTTAAACAGCTTTTTTTAGGATGACAAGGAGAAAGGTTATTATTCCTGCCCCCCAGTCATTCTGAGCTTTGCGAAGAATCTTCTCGAATACAGCGCTCTACCCTCTTTTAATATTTCACTTCGCATTCAAGAAGATCCTTCGAACATTTTTTTCTAGCTAAGCAACTACTCCGGGTGCCTGTGCTTGTGCTTCTAAAAAAGGTTTAAAAGCTTCAATATCTTGATTCAATTGATTATCAGGCGTTAATAAACCATGTACTTTCATAAGCTGGCTCGTACGATTGTCTTTGCCTAAAGCATGTCTAACTATATCTTCTAAACTTGGATTAGCAGGCAATTCCTTTTCTCTACAAAATTTAAACCAACCATTCATATCGGCCGATAATTGCTGATTATATTTTTTCATAATAAAGTCACGCAGCTTCTCTTCAGATAAATTAGGTAAATCTGCTTTCTTTATTAGAGCAGGCTTGTCTTTTGGATTTGCTTGCGGTTTAAAAGATAAGACACGGTGATCTTGTTTATGCAGTTCACGAGAGGCCGCCAAAAGACCGCGCATCATTAAATTAATTTCATTTTTTTCATTGATCCAACCCAACTTCTTAAGGACTTTATTGGTTCTATTAGAATTGGACATAGTCCCGTGTTTTAAAATATCGACTAGTGTTAAATTAGAATTTTGATAATCCAATTTAGAGTTGTGTAAACCAAAAACCTTATCTTCCTGCAATTGCCTTTCATATGTTTCACGAAAGAGTGCTATCAGTTCTGACTCAGTTAAAGACTGTGAGGTCTTCTTTATTTCTTCAGGAGCTATCAAGCTTTTTGCAAGATGCTCTTTACTAATCGTGTTATCATGAAAGCTCACCTTAAAACGATAAAATAAATCAATAAACATAAGGAAAAATTGAGACATTAAAGCACTTAAATCAGCACCAGGGTGAACGCGGTCCCAAAAAAGGAAACCTGTTGCTGGTGAAGTTTTCTTCTTTTTATCTAGTTCAAATTCTTGAGATTCAGTATAAGGTTTTGTTAATTTATTCTTATCAAAACCATAGTTTTCTGAATGCTTATAAATTTCTTCAAACATCGTATAAGCATCAATTAATTTAAAATTGCAACGAGGATATTTTGTCTTTAATTTTAGTATTTCTTCTGCTAATCTCTGATTGAAATAAATACAACAATCCTTCACATTATCTCTTTGCTGCTGACCTTTTTTACCCGTCCTATTTTGGTAGTCTGGTGTTAACTCTAGACCAGGCAAATTAACCTCGATAAAATTTACATACTCTTCATTTTCAATTAATAATTTTATATTTTTAATACGCGCCATCACTGCTTTTTCAGCAATTTCATGGGTAGGCTCACTATTAACCGTAAAAAAATCATTGGCAGCAATCCAGTTTAAAACTGCTTTTTTATCACGATTGGTTACCTTATTTTTCTTATCATAATCGATTAATTGAGCTCGTTCTTCATCTAAATTGGATACAAAAATACGCGTAAAAAATAACTTAATATTGGCAATCCAGGCCCATTTATAATTGTGAGCGGTAGCCCCACCTAAAGCAAAATTTTTAACAATAGTAACGGGTTTAGCGGAAGCCTTCGTTCTTTTAACTTTTTTAAACGTTCCATCTTCACCTTGAATAAAATCTTCTCTGATTTTAAGGGTATAATCAGAAGCAAGCTCACGTGCTCCTTTTTTCTTGGCTATAATATCATCTGCCATATCCGCTAAGTTGGTATAATTTGTCTTAAGTTTACGAAGAGAAAGCGGCTTTATACTGACTACCCCAGGGGAATCAAAAGAATAACTTTTACGTATTTTTTCTCGTAAATGATGCTCCTCACTTAAAATAGCATCAGCAATGTCTGTATTATCCCAACGATAGGCTTTTCTTATTTCATCCAACATCGTACGATTTGCAATATCAGCACCTAAATGCTGATTCCATACTAATCCATTAGTAAAATTACCCCTAGGCGATTTGCTAAGACCTGCTATCAATTGCATAAGTGCAGAAAGATTATCCGCATCACTTAAACTATCGCCCAAGATAATCAATTCATCTATATCGACAGGAAAACCATCATTAATCTCAGGATATTTTTTTGAAATCAGTTTAAATAAGTTTAATAGATGGGTAAATATATCTTCTGGCACTTTTGTTTGTGACTGTGGCATGAGTAATTCCTCCATGAAGCTCTTAGAATAAGATAATAATCTATTTATACTTGATAAAAAAACGCAAAGATAGTCAGAATAATAATTATTTTGAATACAAACCCATCAATTCACTGGTTTCTAAAACATGGCCTCGCATTGCGCGAAAAACGGCTCGTTTTTGTACGGTTTTAGGTAAAGATAAAAAAGTATCCAAGGCATAGAGTTTAAAAAAATAATGATGGGTGCCTTGGGGAGGACAAGGTCCTTTATAACCAGGTTTACCCCAACTGTTAAATCCGGTCTTAGCTTCTTTAGGTAAAGAACCATTTTCTAATAACCAAGTATTGGCGGGAATATTAAAAACAAGCCAATGCACCCAGTTTTCACCAGGTACATCGACATCATCAACGATTAAAACAAACGATTTAGTTTTAGCCGGTGCCTTACCCCAAAAAAGGGTCGGCGAAATATTATCACCATCACAGGTATATTTTGCAGGTATCGTTGTATTGCGGTTAAAAGCCGTACTTTTCAGATTTAATGAGGCAAATAAGTTAAAGCTTAAGGCCTCTAATAAAGCGAAAAGAACAAAGGTAACCCTTTTAGTTGTCAAGCTTTGTGCCATATAACCTATCTCCAGCATCACCTAAACCAGGGATGATATACCCTTTCGCATCGAGGCCTTCATCAACAGAAGCCGTATAAACAGGGATATCAGGATGTTCTTCATGAAAAGAGGTTAAGCCTTCAGGTGAGGCTAAAAGACAAAGAAATTTAATGGACTTTGGCTTTCTTTCCTTTACTTCTTTAACCGCAGCAATCGCACTATTACCCGTTGCAAGCATAGGATCAACAATGATCACATCCCTATCTTCCATTTTTTCAGGTAATTTGTGGTAATATTCGATAACACCAAAAGTATTGGGATCACGGTATAAACCGATATGCCCTACTCTGGCTGAAGGTATCAGTTCCAACATACCATCAACAATACCATTACCCGCTCTCAATATTGAAACAAAGACTAGTTTTTTTCCTTTTAATACCGGCGCATTCATCGCCATCAAAGGCGTTTCAATGGCTTCTAACTCTAACTCCAGATCTCTTGTAATTTCATAGGCAAGTAACATGGAAAGTTCTTGCAATAAAGTACGAAACTTAACCGTGCTAGTATCCTTTTTGCGCATTATTGTTAACTTATGCTGTACAAGGGGATGCTTTACTATAAAAACTTGGTTTTCAATCATTAAATCAGTCCTTAAAAAAGAGTTCCATCACTTTTAATCTGAATAGGCGGATTACCATTAGGGCGCTTCATTTTGGCTATACGCCGTCCAGCTTCCCAAGTTCCACCTTGCAATATTTTAGCTAAAGGCAACTCCTCTGCCCCTTTATCTAAATGCTTTCGAATAAGTTTGGCTAGCTCATCTAATAAAATAACAGTTAAAGCCCGCCATTCGACAATTAATTCCGAATTCGCCTCTTGTTGCTCTATTAATACCTTTGCATCCTTCGGCTCTAAAACACCAAGGTCAATAAAAAGCCCCCCATTGCGATATTCGGCAAGCCCAGTTAAGGTATCTAAATCACTCACTTTAATACCTATTAGCTCAAGCGGCTCAATCAGTGAATAAGTCAGCCATTGTGATAATTTATGAAAAGGAATAAGCTCAGAACCCTTTTGTTCCTTTTTCAAAGCAGAATGAATCCATATATCACCTAAAGCAAGCCCCTCATAATTTAAGCGTTTAGGCCAAATGGCTTTAAAGGCTTCAAGAACCGCATTAAAAAGTGTTGTAGCAGAAATTTGATTGGCTTTAACTAAGGTTAAAACATAAGAGTAAAAATCACCTAAACGCCCTTCTTTGCCAAAATAGTTTGGGTTATTTTGGATAGCATCTCCCAAATCCTTTAATAGCTGCAAACGGCCTTCAATGCCCAGTAAAGGGTTTTGCTCACTTATTTGAAAACCTTTAATAAAATCAGCTTTGCTAAAATTTTTTAATGCCTTGGCATCAACCTGAATGGCATTAGGATGTGAGCTAAAGAAACCTTGCTGATATAATTCTAAAGAAGCAAGAGCGAGCCCCTCTGAACGGCCATGAACCTGACCTGAACTTTTCTCACTAAATTGCCAAGCAGCACCTGCCCCTGCATCGAGTAAGACCGAAATGATAGTCAGTTCATATAACATTTTCCCCCAATCTTCATCATTTATAGAGAAAAATTGCTGTTTAAGCTTTTTGATCCTATCTATTCCACCTACTTCAAAATGGCGAAAACGGCTGTGATAAGGGATATCTAGTTTAGGGTACTGGTCCTTAATAACTTCCAACACAAAAGAAGCGACATCTTTTAATTTGTCTTCATGAAAATAAAAATGCGTTAACTTATCTTCTCTTGCCAACTCAAGTAGACGAATAGCTTGTTTTCGTAGGGTAACTAAATCCTTAAGCTGACTATCAAGTTGCCTTAGTTCTTCATCCTTAATCATCCAAACCTCGTCCTTTGGGTTTTGCTAATTCATTAATATCAATAATTTTATCAGGCGAATAATAGCCTGCCGCGCATTTAGCATCCATTTCAACACGAGCATCAGGCGGAATTAAACCATCAGGAATTTCAACACGCTCAACAATTTCAATTCCTGCTTTGTGTAAAGCATCAAATTTCATATTCGACATGGAGACAAAACGGTGGATTTTGCTAATACCAAGCCAATGTAATACATCTGAACTTAATTCTTGGAAACGCATATCTTGAATACCAGCGACACATTCCGTCCGCTCAAAGTACTTGGCAGCAGTATCACCACCTTGTTGGCGTTTACGAGCATTGTATACTAAGAATTTAGTCACCTCGCCTAACGCTCTTCCTTCTTTACGATTATAAATAATAAGGCCGGCACCACCACGTTGAGCAGATTCAACACAAAGCTCTATACCATGAGCCAAATAAGGTCTACAAGTACAAATATCTGAGCCAAACACATCGGAACCATTACATTCATCATGAATGCGGCAGGTTAGCTCTACTGAGGAATCATGAATCGTTGTCACATCCCCAAAGAAATAAACTGTTAGACCACCGATAGGCGGCAGAAAAACAGAGAGATCGTTGCGTGTCACTAATTCAGGAAACATACCCGCGGTATGTTGAAATAACATTTGTCTTAATGAGGATTCTGTTACCGAAAAACGTTCAGCAATACCAGGCAAATACCAAACAGGATCAATTGCCGCTTTAGTCACTGTCACATCCCCGGCTTCTGTTAAGATTTTACCATCGGGTTTTAGGCGGCCTTCTTTAATTGCCTCTCTTAATTCAGGCATATTAATGTGTGCTCTTGTTACTGCAATGGTCGGTCTAATATCATAACCTGCCTTTATTTCATCAGCGAAAAACTCAGCAACCCGGTGGCCTAAGGGGTCAATGGACACTATTTTTTTAGGATCAGCCCATTGTGGGTGCGGGCCAATACTGACTGGAGGTGCTGTATCAGTTAAATCAGGTTTATGCTCAGGATCTAAAACACCCGCAGCAACAGCCAAAGCACGATAGACAGAATAAGAGCCAGCATGAGTACCAATGGCATTACGGTGTTTTAAATTAGTTAAAGAGGCAATAATAGGCCCTCTTTCTTTGGGCTCTTTAGCCCCCCAATGGATGGGCATCGATATAGCTGCATGCCCAGAAGGATGGGAGGTTAAGACGATATGTTTATTCGATTTTTTCTTTGATTCATTACTATTATTAAGCGTTGTCATATTAATTCCTTTAGAACAGCTCATCCTTTAAGTATACGCAATTGTATACTTTGCATTTCGCGCATGATTATTGCAAAAGCTAAAAACAATTAAGCTATATTAACTGACTCAACATAGCCAATAAACCATTATTTTTTTATTTTTTTTTGTTATGGTAGAGAAGTAGACAATTTTACAGGAGTATACTGTGAGATGTTACGCTCTTGCTGCAAGTATTAATAAAGAGGCTTTTCATTGGTATTTTAGCCAATTTCGGTTTAATTTAAATTCCTTTCACGCCCCCTTAAAAAGGAATTGGCATTGTGAATTAATGGCTATCTGCAATGCAATGAAAGAAAATTCAGAATGTAGTCAAAAAATAGATAAATATCCCTTTGTTTTAAATATAAAAAAAACAGAAACAAGTGCTGTTATTATCTTAACTGATGAGGTTTTAACGAAAGAAGAATTAGCTAATCTTTTTACTTATATCGCTGAATTTGGCCATCTTCAATTAGAAGGATTTCAAGAGATACACTTCGATATCGCTGATTTGATAAAAAATTTTGACAGCTATTTAACTAAAGATAAATTAAATCATTTAGAAGATGCATTTTTTAAAATAGCACAAGAAATGATGAAAACTATTGAATTAGAAATCAAATCACAACAAAATATCGACCATTTGTTAGCTGAAACTAATTTACTAGTAAATACTTATAGTTTTAAACCTAAACCAATTAAAAAACAGATTTTTCCCTTTATTAAGACAATGTTATGAAAGAACTAATTATCGCCACCACCAACCAAGGTAAATTAAGAGAACTTCAAGCCTTACTAGCCCCTATTAAATGCCTTTCACAAAACGATTTACAAATTACCGAAGTAGAAGAAACGGGGGCAAGCTTTATTGAAAATGCGTTAATAAAAGCAAGACATGCGAGCCTTATAGGCCAAATGCCAGCATTAGCAGATGACTCCGGTTTAGTAGTTGAAGCCTTAAATGGAGAACCAGGCATTTTTTCAGCTCGCTTCGCAGGCTCCAAAGCGTCTGATGCAGACAATATCCATTTGCTTTTAGATAAAATGAAAGACTTTCCTTTTGAAGCAAGAAAAGCTTATTTTTATTGCGCGATTGTTTTAGTCAAACATGCAAAAGACCCAACACCTATTGTTTGTACAGGCAAACTTTCCGGTCATATTAGTGTTAGCCAGGTGGGAGAAAAAGGCTTTGGTTACGACCCTGTTTTTTATGTAGATAGTTACCAAACGACCTTGGCTAATTTAGATCTTGAAATAAAAAACCAAATTAGCCATCGAGCTAAGGCTTTAAAAATGCTAAAAACGACCTTAGATCTATACTAACATGACTACAGAAACTAAAGTTATTTTTGCTAAGGCAGTTGAATATTATCAGCAACAGCAATTTAAAGAAGCGATAGCTGAATTTAAAAAAGCCTTGGATATTGATCCTAAAAATAGCCAAACCTTGGCAGGGTTAGGTCTTTCTTTTGCAGGCTTTGGTGATTTACATCATGCGATAGAAAGCATGCAGTTGGCCTGCCAACTTTCACCCAAAGATGCTATATTACAAAATAATTTAGCTAATCTTTACAAAGAAGCAGGTAATTTGCCTAAAGCTATTTTACATTATCAACAAGCCATTGAGCTTGATAACAATTACCCAGAAGCGCACCATAATCTAGCCTTAATCTATAGCGCTGAAAAGAAGATAAATGAAGCCTTAGAACATTATCAAGACGCTTTAAAAATAGCGCCTGATTATTTACAAGCCCATTTTAATTTAGCCTTATTATTCCTGAAACAAAATTTATATAAAGAAGCTAAAACCCAATTTAACAATGTGATAAGTCTTAATGAGGATCATTTACAAGCCCAATTTTATTTAGGTTTACTTTATCTAGCAGAAAATAATTTTGAAAAGGCCAAATTTCATTTCAAAGAAGTATTAAGGCTTGATAATGAGGAAGTCGATGCACTAACTAATTTAGGTGTGATTGCCTTAAAAGAAGATGAAAGCCAGTTGGCCGTTGACTATTTTACCAAGGCTTTAACTATTGATAATAGTCATAGTAATGCCCGTAATAATTTAGCAGCAACCTTTATTCATTATGACCGCTTTGAAAATGCACTCATGCATTATGATGTTTTACTAAAGGATGAACCCAATAATATTGAATATTTATACAATTCAGGCGTTGCACAAATGGCCTTAGGCCATTTAGCTGAAGCAACCTTGCATTTTGAAAAAATTCTTCAATTAGCCCCCAATCATTTTGAAGCACTTAATAATTTAGCGGCTATCTTTATTCGCTTAGAAGATAAAGAAAAAGCCTTATCTTTATTGTCAAAAGCACTAAAAATCAAACCAAATGATGCGACAGCAAAGCATATGTTTAATGCCTTATCAGGTATAGCTTCTGAAGGAAAAGAAACAGCAGAATATGCACTTAATTTATTTAATAATTACGCGCTTTATTATGATAACCATATGCAAAATGAACTACGCTATTCTCTTCCTGAGGAAATTAATAAATTACTGCAAGAATTAAATATCGAGTCGGATAGAACCCTTGATTTAGGTTGCGGCACTGGCTTGACTGGCTTCGTTTTAAGGCAAAGAACTAAATATCTTGTTGGCATTGATATTTCCACTAAAATGCTTAATGAAGCGAAGCAAAAAGCCATTTATGATGAATTAGTTGAAAGTGAAATTGTCTCTTTTTTGAAGAATGACAATAAGATATATAACCTTGTTGTAGCAGCCGACGTTCTGCCCTATTTAGGTAATTTAGACAGCCTTTTTGAAGCACTCAGTTCACATATAGCCAAACAAGGTTATTTTATTTTTAATATTGAAATAAGCTCTGACGAGAATTGGCATTTGCAAAATACCTCTCGTTTTAGTCATAGTGAAAATTATATTGAAATGCTTGCAAGAAAATATCAGTTTTCGATACTAACCAATCAAAACATTATCGCGCGTAAACAAAATGGGCAGGATTTAAAAGCAAAATTATATTGTTTAAAGCAGTCATTTTAAGCCCACTTAATAAAAAATCTTGGTATCGGACAAAAATAACCCTGTCATTCCCGCGAAGGCGGGAATCTATCTTTGATATAACACTGTGCTAAATCCAGCATGGATCCCCGCCTGCGCGGGGATGACAATATTTACGTAATTTAATTTTTGTTCTGAAAAAAGCATTTTTTTAACTAACAACCGAAGCCCACTTAGTAAAAAAATCTTGGTATCGGACAAAAATAACCCTGTCAATTCCCGCGCAGGCGGAAATCCATTCTTCAATTGGCATAGAAGCCTGTATAAGCATGGATCCCTGCCTTCGTGGAGATGACATTTAAATGGACATGATTAGTTAACATAATCAAAGTTAGGAAGAGAGTAATATTGGCTAAAAATCAAGGTTAAGCTCTTTATCCAAAGCCCTCAGTTGCGATTTAAACAAGTCTTGTATTTCTAAAAGGCTTGCCTCATCTTTTGCCTCAAAACGAGCGACTAAACAAGGTGTTGTATTAGATGCACGTAATAAGCCCCAGCCATGAGGAAATTCAACGCGTAAACCATCAATGGTAATAATTTCAGCGCCTGGAAAATGGGCATTTGCGCTAAAATTCGCCATAAAAGCAAACTTTTTAGCTTCCTCAATTGGAATCTTGACTTCAGGTGTATTGATACTATTGGGTATCTCAGCAAACTGCTCACTAACGGAAACCTTTTTATGGCTTAGAATTTCTAAAAGACGGCAGGCACTATAAAGAGCATCATCAAAGCCATACCAACGCTCCTTAAAGAAAAGATGGCCACTCATTTCACCTGCAAGAGCTGCCTTTTCTTCCTTCATCACCGCTTTAACAATCGAATGACCTGTAGGACACATTTTAGCCTTACCACCCGCATTTTGGATAACAGAAGCTAAATGGCTTGAACATTTTACATCATAAACAATGGTTGCCTTTTCATTGCGGCTTAATACATCACGCGCATAAAGCATTAATAATCTATCAGGCCAGATTACCTCACCCCTATTCGTAATTACGCCTAATCTATCCGCATCGCCATCGAAGGCTAGACCAATATCGGCCTGATGCTTTGCAACGGCTTCTTTTAAATCTTTTAAATTAACTTCAACAGTGGGGTCAGGATGATGATTGGGAAAACGACCATCTACTTCACAAAAAAGAGGAATTACTTCACAACCTAGCTCTTTAATCACCGCTGGAATAACTGGCCCTGCAATCCCATTTCCACAGTCTACAACCACTTTTAATGGTCTATCTAATCTAACATCCGATAAAATACGCTTAGTATATTCTGGCATAATATTCATATGCGAAAGACTGCCGTGACCTTCGTCAAATTGCCCTTTCTCAACTAAATTATAAAGTACTTGAATATCCGTTTCAGCAAGGGTTTTCCCTGCTAAAACCATCTTTATACCATTATAATCAGCAGGGTTATGGCTGCCTGTTATCATTAAACCAGAATCAATTCCTTTTTCAGCATAGGTAGCATAGTACATCACTGGTGTAGCAACAGAGCCTATATCAACAACATTAATACCGCTATTAAGCAAACCCTGCTGTAACGCTTTGGCTAAGCTATCTGAAGTTAGGCGCCCATCTCTTGCTAAAAAAACGGTATCACGATTTAAGGCTTTAAGACTTAGGCTTAGCGCTTTACCAATCGTATAAAAGGCATTTTCATCTAGATGCTTACCAATGATGCCACGGATATCATAGGCTCTAAAAACGGAAGGCTCAATTTTAATTTCTTGATATTGCATTAGGCTCTCCCAGAACTACCAAAACCAGCTTCACCACGGTTAGACTCCTCGAAAGAATCCACTATTTTAAACTGAGCTTGTACTACTGGCACAAAAACAAGTTGAGCAATTCTATCGCCTGGATTTACAGTGAAATGCTCTGAACTACGATTCCAGCACGAAATTTTTAATTCACCTTGATAATCGGAATCAATTAAACCGACTAAATTACCTAAGACAATGCCCTGCTTATGACCTAAACCAGAGCGAGGTAAAATAATGGCAGCTAAAGACGAGTCTTCGATATAGATAGATAAACCAGTAGGAAGAAGCACTGTTTCATTAGCCGCAATTTGCATAGGCTCATCGATACAAACGCGTAAATCTAAACCAGCTGAACCTTCGGTTGCATAAGCAGGTAAATCAAAGTCGCTCCCTATGCGTTTATCTAAAATTTTTAATTGGATAGGATGTTTCATCAGTACTCCAAAATCATGAATTGGGCTTATTTTGAATAGTTGAAGCCAAGATTGCAATAATTTGCCCTGCAAGCCTCATTTTATGGGTCAATGGCAATTCTTTTTGTTCATCTTTAGTTAAGATTATCACTTCATTAATATCGGTATTAAAAGCTTTACCCTGACCAACCTGGTTAGCAATCAACATATCTAGTTTTTTGCGTTTTAATTTTTCTTTTGCCTCACTAAGAAGATTATTGGTTTCAGCAGCAAAACCCACAACAAAAGACGCTTTTTGGCTAGCAACTACTTCTGAAATAATATCGGGGTTAGTTTTCAATTTTAATTGAAGACTAGGCTTATCTTTCTTTTTTATCTTTTCGTTGGCTTCATTTTCGATAGCAAAATCAGCCACTGCCGCAGCACCGATAAAAATCATATCTTTTTTAAGTTCTTTTAGGACAGTTTGCTGCATATCTTTTGCTGATTGGACATGATGTACAACCATATTATTAGGTATTGCTAAAGCGCTAGGCCCACTAATCAAGGTTACTTCTGCACCGGCAAAAAGAGCCGCCTCTGCCAGAGCATAGCCCATTTTACCCGAACTATCATTGGAGATATAACGAACAGGGTCAATACGTTCAACCGTAGGCCCTGCTGTAATCATAATCTTTTTACCTTGTAAAATTTTTCTTAAAGGAATAAGCCTTAAACTATTAATAATGGCGTCTACTTCAGCCATTCGCCCAAACCCTTCTTCGCCGCAAGCTTGTATCCCTTCTTCAGGGCCCACAAAAAAAACACCCTGTTCTCTAAGACGTTCACAATTGGCCTTTGTTGCAGGATGAGCCCACATAGAACGGTTCATTGCAGGACATACTAAAACAGGCGCCTCCGTGACTAAATAAAGCGTTGATAGGAGATCATCTGCTAACCCATTGGCCATTTTAGCAATAGAATTAGCTGTTGCTGGTGCGATTACCACATAATCAGCCCATCTTGCTAGTTCAATATGGCTCATTGCGCCTTCCGCATCGAGATCAAATAATTTTGAACGAACCTCAATGGCTCCTAACGCCTGGAAGGTTAACGCGGTAACAAATTGTTCTGCCGATTCAGTTAGCACAACCCTAACTTCAGCGCCTAAACGCTTTAGTTCGCGTAAGAGATAGGCCGATTTAAAAGCCGCAATCCCACCGCAAACCGCTAAGAGAATTTTTTTAGATTCAAAATCTTGCATGATCGCTTCTTTTTAATAAAATAGCCATGATTGAAGCACATACCTCGTCATAAAGGAATAAAAATGATTAACCTTTCTAACGCGAAGCCTTTTGGCTTGCGCGAAAAGCTATTATTAAATGGAGTAAATAGCCTTTCCGATACAGAGCTTTTAGCTCTTTTTATTAGCTCCGGTTCAAAACAAAAATCCTGTTTGCAATTAGCATATGAACTTCTTAAAAGTTTAGGCGATCTTCGTTCAATTTTAAATGCGGATTTAAACACATTTAAATCAGTTAAAGGATTAGGCGATGTTCGTTTTGTACAACTTAAAGCATTGCAAGAAATTTGTAGACGCAGTGATTTTATTAGCCTTAAAAATCAAGGTAACTTAGGCTCTACTGATGAAACCTATCTTTACTTTAAAAGAAAATTGCGTGATAAAAAAAACGAAACCTTTGCGGCCTTATTTTTAGATAGCCAACATCGAATACTAGCTTATGAAGAATTATTTTCAGGAACCATCGATAAAACAACTATTCATACAAGGCCCATTATTGAAAAAGTTTTTAAACTGAATGCAGCAGCGATTATTTTTGCTCATAACCATCCATCAGGCATTGCTCTGGCGAGTAAAGAAGATATTTTAGTCACCGAATTATTAAATAAAGCCCTGCAATTAATTGATGTTCGTTTATTGGACCACTTAGTGATAGGCGATAATCAAGTTTATTCGATTATTCATAAGCTTAAATGGGAGATAAATTAGATGGCTCACGCCTTCTTTTTCGTAGCCTTGATGGAGCCGAAGGCGCTGAGTGCTCCTGTTATATTTCAGCCAACTTACAGTGCTATTTAAACTCACTGTGATTCAAATTTATGTCATTCCCGCGTAGGCGGGAATCCATTTATCAAACAAAGTGAGATGCCACTTTAAGAAATAGATTCCCGCCTACGCGGGAATGACAAAAAATTGACAATAAGGTTCAATATCACCCTTTTGAACAATTAAATGCCAGGATTACTCAAAGCTAAGGCCTAATCACGGAAAATTAAACCTTGGTTGCGTTTCACTGCACCAAGGCTTTGATACAGCTCAGTCAAACTTGAGGATGTCACAAATTATAAGGTTCATCTAAACTCTCCGCAATATTAGTTGTCGTTTTAGCTAAACCAGATTGCGCTCCCTTAGCAAAAAACGTCACACCAACAGCCACTGCCGCAGCAACTGTTAGAGTTGCAGGCAAGGCAAGACCTCCTACTGCAAGGGCCATAACACCTACAATAACGGCAACTGCCATCATAAGTCCTCCTAAAATTATCAAGGGACGTGAAGCCTTACCCTCTAAGTTTTTTGCTTTGGCTTTATAATCCGCGATAGGCATTTTTTTTAATAATAAATTAGAAGTATCCTCTAAAATTGAAGTTAATTCACAAAGAGGGACTTTGCCTTCCTCTTTATATAATTTAATTTGCTGAACTAATTTCTCTATTTGGTTATTGCATTGGCTATACCATTGCTTTGGTCGCTCTAAAATAGAGGCTAGTTTTTCTAGGGCATTCAAATAACATTGTTCTTCGGATACTAAAGGCTCTATCGCTTGAGCAGGTAGTTCTATAACAGGTTCTAATAAAGAATCCTGACCTGTTAATAATGATTTATAAGCTAAAAGCATTTTGTCTATACAGTCTTTACTTTCAACCAACCCTTGAGTGTTAGCTTGATAATCTTCCATCGATATTTTTAATAAAAATAAATTAGAAGTATCTTCCAAAATAGCTGTTAAATCATGAAGAGGCATCGCCTGTGCTTCTTTATAAAGCTTAATTTGCCTAATTAATTCGCCTATATTGCCACTACAAAGGCTATACCACTCATTATTATTATTTAAAATAAAAGTGAGGCGCTTTAATGCTCGGTTATAATTTCGCTCCTCAGGTAAATTTAATTCTACAGGTTTAAAATACTCAATGAGTGGTTCTAAATCAGACTTTATTTCATCTGGAATAAGTTGCTTTAACTCCTCTTGCAATGTATTTTCAGCCGAAAGTGAAAGCTCATAGGCTAACAGCGCCTGCCCAATAGTCCCTTTTACTAATAAACTTTCACTTTCTAGCGATAAGGCAATGATTTTTTTATTTAAGAGGTGCAAAGTTTCTAGTGAAAGATAAAGACAACCTAATTTAATAAAATTGGTTTGCAATTCAATTGTGGGTGCAAAGCCCGCCTTTGCAGGAAAGGGTTGCAATAAGGGATTTGCAAGCAAGGCAATTAATCTCTCAATATGGTTAGCCTTAGCTGATTCCTTAAACTCCTCAAGTTCGATTGCCCATTCCGCTCGCTGGAGTTGAACCTTAATATGTTGTAAAAGAAAATGTTCTTCATTGGAAACATGCGGTGAAATGGCTAATAAGTATCTTCTTAATTTATCTTTTAGCTCGTATCTTTTATTAGTCTCTGATTCATATAGAGATTCATTGTAAATTTGCATTAATACACTAGCACCAGTTTCTAGAGCTACAAACCGTTTCTTCTGGTTTTCTTTTTCATCCTGGATTATTTTTATCAGACAGCCCCAGTATTCCTGACATTCAAAAACATCTAACTGGAAAAAAAATTGTTTTTCTAAAGAAGAAAGCAAATATACATCTTCACTATTAATTAGAATATTAAAAATAGCATCTAATATTTGCTTTCTTTGTTTTTTACCCAAATGACTGGCTAAATCGCATAAACGAGATAAAATTGCAATTATGTTAGAACGTTTATCATAAGAGATAAACCTTACCATTCGCGGGATACGACCTAAAAGCTCATCTAAAAGCTGCTGTCTCTGCTCCTCATCGATACGAAGAAAAAACATATCAAAGTTAGTATCTTTTAAAACATCATCCCAGTCTTGTGCTTCTAAACAAAACTTAAAAAAATCTACAAGTGGCTGTTTTTGATGCTCCTCAATATTATCAAGCAAAAGCGTAATAATCTTAGCAAAGATATAACGGCATTCGTAGTCGTTGTTTTCATTTATATAAGCCAAAGCATCAGATAAAATTTTCTTTTTTTGCACTGGATTTAAATAAGATAAAGTTGGTTTAACATAAAGAAATTCATAAGATCGGCTACCTAATGCAGCCAAAGTCTTGGCTAAAATTTCTTGTTTCTCTGATGGTGTTGAACCAACTAAGAGTCTCAAAACTGGCATTAAAAAATCAGTCGATCCAGATAAAAGTTTAATCAAAATCTTATCTTTTTGTGACTTGTCTAGAGTTAGTGGCGTGATGGCTTTCCAAATTACCTCATCATCTTCAGTATTATTTAAACAAAATAATAGTGTATCTATAGCTAAATTTTTGTTTGCTGCATCACCAACAAAATAGGGAATCGCTTCGCAAAATGACTTATTTTCCTTAGCTAATATGATAATTTGATTAAAAAAATCCTCTTTTTGGGAACCACATTTTTCTGCCAATTGCTTTAAAGTCTTTAATGCATATTCGAAAATTTCCGAATCATTTTCTCCTTTCAGCAAAAATAAAATTTCAGATATAACTTGGGCTATACATTGCTTATCTTCTTCATCTGCATTTCCATGAAAGGCCTTTAGAATATGCCAAGAATAGCGTAAGAGCTTTTTTTTGTCACTTGGACACATATTACGTAAATGGTATAAAAACTCATTTAAAAGAAAAGGTTTTAGTGCCTTAAAACGTATAGTTAAATCACCTGTTACGCATATAGACCTATAAGCATCATCAGGCTCTATTGATGTTAGTCTTTGTATGACTATTTTAACTTGAAATTCATTTATATCTGGCACTAATTTATCAAGCGCATTCCAGGCCAGTGGATGGGCTAAATGGTCTAAAATAACCGTCAAAGCTTTTGCTCTCAATGTTTCTTCAAAATAATTCGCATATAGCGCAATCACCTCCAAAAAAACACGGAGCTCTTTTTCTTGAAAATTTTTATCATCTAAATGAGAAAGTAAAGAGTCTAAAATCGCTCCTTTTTCCTCTTCAGCAAAAAAGTTCTCAAAGGCTAATTCTAATATTTTTTTATCAATACCCTTTTCATTCACAATAGAGGATAAAATTAAATCTGATATCTCCTCTGTTTTAGCTAATTCACCTAAAAATTTGATTAATCGAAAAGAAATTTCCCCGCATTGTTTGCTTTTAAGATAGGATAAAAAAAATAAATTAATTCGCGCCCTTTCTTTTTCATTAAGATAAATGACTAAAGAAAAAATTAAATCTAAAGCATGATGAGCCTCTCGGTCTACCGCTTTGTCAAAACGCTCTAAAAGTCCCTCTAGTATTAATGCTCTTTGAGCTTTATTGAGAAGAGGAAAAAATATTTCTCTATAGTGCTCATAATTTTTATTCCATGATTCAGCAATTTCAAGAGGAAGTGTTGATTTCTCATTAAGTAAATTTGAGGTAATTAAATTTAAGCCTAATATTCCATGCTTAACACTCAACTTTTCGACTGTGGTTACGACCGCTTTTTTCTGATAAGAGGTGACAGGGGAATAAAATTGCATGGTTTTAAATAGCAAGTCTACGTCATAATTATTTTTTATCGCTTTATTTAGCCTCATAGAAACAGCATGGCCAAGTTTGGGATTCTGAAATAGAGAAGGAATTAAATTGATATTTCGAGAATATCGGAAAACTGAATCCAAAGAATAAAAATCTAAGCGTGATAATTCAGGCTGTTCCAGTTTTTTTAATGTAGGCATAAATAAAAACCTTATTCAAACTGGGCTTAATTATAACAAACAACAAATATTTTTGACACCCCGGGAGGCTTAATTGATTAAAAATAAATCAAAAAATAGGCTGGTGCTGGCAAGCCCAGGCTTGAAACCCTTGTAAGGTCTAACTTTTTGATGTTGGCATAAAAAACTAATTCCAATAATTTTTTATCAATATCACCCAAATAGAACAAAAAATGAATTTATTTTTAGGCCAATTCTCTATCGACGAACTAAAGTGGCTATAGTAAAGTTTAGAAATAATCGCAGGGGTATATTAAAGGAAGAATATGTCAACTCAACAAAACACGGATGTTTTAATTATAGGCGCAGGTCCGGTTGGGCTTTTTGCAGCTAACGAATTACATCGATATGGTTTAAGCTGCCGAATAATTGATAAAAAAGAAACTATAAGCAGCCAATCCAAAGCGCTAGGTCTTCATATTCGTACTTTAGATGTGTTTAAAGATTGCGGTTTTTTAGATGAGATTTTAAAAGAAGGTTTAAAAATAGATGGGCTTTTATTAAAAGAAAACGATAAAACTCTAGTTAATGCAAGCTTTAGCGAAATTGAAGCAAATTATCATTTTTTAATTGATTTACCACAAAACCAAACTGAGACTATTTTTTATCAAGCCCTCTCTAATAAAGGCATAACCGTTGAATGGCAGAAAGAATTAATCGCCTTAACACAGGATAAAGAAGAAGTAACAGCAATAGTTAAAACTAAGGAAGGAGATGAGCAAATTAAAGCCAAGTGGCTTATTGCTGCGGATGGGGCTCACTCCAAAGTGAGAGATTGCCTTAATCTTCCTTTTATTGGCAATGCTTATAAAGAAACTTGGTGGTTAGCTGATTTATCAATCGAATGGCAGGAACCTCACAATAAGCTCGTTATTTTTGCAAGCCACAAAGGCCCTGTTGCCTGCTTCCCTATCGCTAAAAATCGATATCGCATTGTCATGACTGCCTCTGAAAATAAGAAAGAGGCGCTGCAATTAAGCGATATTGAAGATGTATTTAAACAAAGAACTACGGTCCCTTTTCAGCTATCAAACCCTATTTGGCTTAGTCAATTTGGCATTGCTCATCGACAAATTGAAAATTATCAACATGGGCGGATTTTTTTAGCTGGCGATGCAGCCCATATACATAGCCCAATCGGTGGCCAGGGTTTAAATACGGGCATTCAGGATATTTATAATTTGATTTGGAAGCTGGCTTTAGTCGATAAAAAGCTATCTCCTGAATCTTTATTAAGAAGCTATCAGTTAGAAAGACATCCTATTGCCAAAGCTGTACTAAAAAAAACAGATCGCATGACCAAATTAGTTACTTTGAAAAATCCTTTATTAATTTCAATAAGAAATTTCGCTTTAAAAATCTTAAGCTCTATTGAATTATTAAGAAAAGAAATATTGACTGAAATTGCTGAGCTCAAAATCGCTTATGCAAAAAGCCCTATTGTTTCTCAAATCGGTGAAAATACAGGATTTAAGCTAGGGCAATATCTACCTAATTTCCCAATAAAAAATATTAAAACTGAAGAAAGCATTTATATTCATGAACTAGTGCAAGGGACAAAACATCACCTTTTTATCATTGAAGGCAGCAATCTTAATCTAGATACCTTGCTTAGTTTGGAAAATATTATCAAAGAAAAATACAAGGACTTGATCGAAGTACATCTAATTCTTAATAAAAATAAAGACAGAAATTTTTATTCGCAATTTTTAGATGAGCAAGCATTGATGCCTTCTCGTTTTAAAATCAAACAATCTACCCTTTTATTAGTGAGACCCGATAAATATATTGGCCTTGTACAATCTTCAATAGACAATCAGTTTTCAGAATACTTAAAAAACATTTTTTTGTAAGGTAGACTAGGCGATAATTTTATATTTTTGGTGAATTCGATGCGATTGATACTTTTAATGTTAGCTATTATTCCCGCAGCCTCAAGCTATGCTGACACCATGGAACATTATATGAATATTTACAATAATATTCCGCAAATGGAAATGAAAGCCGATCAGGAAGCACAAGCTTGGGCACGTTCTGCCCGCAACGTTTTAACCATCAATGATGAGTCGATTGCTGAAACCTTATTACAAGCTAATGAAATTGCTAAAAATCAAGGAAAGCCACTGTTTTGCCTGCCAAAGGATGTCAATTTAAATGCAACTATTTTAAGTGGCATCATCCAGCAAACTTATCAAACGATTTCCAGCCAACAAAGCGATAAAGCTAAAATGACGGTGTCACAAGTCGCTTTACTCGGTGTAACTAAAAACTACCCCTGCCAAAAAGAAGAGTCATTCGCACAGCAAATGCAACATGGTGAGGCGTTTAAACCGTCATCCTGATGACAATACACCTGTCATCCTGAAAATAGCGTAGCGATTTGAAGGATCTTATTGAATGCGAAGTGCAAGATTATGGGAAGAGTTTGAGCTTTGCATTCAGGAAGATTCTTCGCAAAGCTCAGAATGACAGATGCAGCTCATGACAGATGGGCTCAGAATGACAATCCTGTCATCCTGAGTGAAACGAAGGATCTCCTGAATTAGACAGTAAACTTTAGCAAAAGAAAGCTATCTACTTACTAAATTCTTCAAATGCTTCCAAAACTTCAGCCGCGTACATTAAAGATGGCCCACCACCCATATATATAGCCATGCTTAACGCTTCTAACAGCTCTTCACGGCTGGTATCCAACTTAATTAAGGTTTGCACATGAAAACCAATACAGCCAGGGCAATGGTTAGCAACAGCTAAGGCAATGGCAATCAACTCTTTCGTTTTTTTATTTAAAACACCGTCTTTCGTCGCCGCTTGGGCTAAAGCGGAAAAACCTGACATGACCTCGGGGATTTCTTTTCTCATTTTTGCTAATTGAGTACTTAAACCTTGAGTTATTTCACTAAAACGTGCTGACATTGATTGCTCCTTTGTTATTTTCTTCGATGAAGTCGATGAATTAAGCGCCTATTTACCGGGCGGTATTTCACAAATTTTTTATTAGTCGATAAGCGTATAGGGTTCCCTTGATAAGATTCATTGGCTGTTGTACCTAAAACCGATTCAACATTAGAGGGTTTACAAGCCGTAATAAAAGGGATAAGTACGGCTAAAATTAACAATCGGCTTCTCATCTACCCTCCTTAGAAATATGCACTCATAGCTAAAATAACTGTATTACTAATTCGTCCTAAATTGACTCTATCTGCAGGAAGATAGACTGGTAATTCTTGCCCACGAGCACCGCTATGATGCCCATAATTATAATCTCTTTGAAAGGCTAAGCTTTCAGTTGTTTTTTGCCAAAGTGAGGTTGTAAAGGTAATAGAATATTGTTTAGCTGGCAAGAGTAAGGCTAAAGCTTGTCTAGTGTAAGCATAACCTAGAGATAAGCTACTTGGTTTATTCCAAAATAAAAAGCCATAAGAACCCTCTAAATCAAAAGCCTGTGGTCTTGCTCCTCTCCTATCAAAACTAAGGTCACTTAAAGCAAAAGAATCTAAGGCTGTAATATATTCGGCAAGTAAAGTGTAAGAATTAATGGTAACACTGCCATTAATATCAAAACCAGATACACGATGCTTTAAAGTACTTCCTGAGCCACAGGGAAAAGCAAAACCACCAAAAATTTGACAAGCTAGCGAGTTTTGACCATTTAACTGGAAACCTTCTGAATCGGCAATATTCGATACATAACCTAGGCCAATTGATGTATTCCAATTAGGTTGATTAATAAAATAATCTGCCCCTATTCCCCATTCATTGATAACTGGCGAATTAGAATTAGTGGCTGTTTCACCATGATAGATATAACCTCTAGCGTCAAATTCCCATGTATTCGCTGCATTCGAATGACTAAACCCTAAAACAACGGGTCTTTCTAAAGTAGTAAATAAGGAAGAGGTTAAAGGGCTATTAACACCAAAACTATTGTATTGCCCAAAAGGAATATACATTTGCCCCACTGACAAATACCAATCTTTTTTATCAAGATTTCCTAGGGTTAAAAAACCTTCATCCAGAAAAAGTCGTGAATTACCAGCACGTGGTGCATATTGGGGTGGATTAAAATTATAGGGAGCAAAGTTATCGTAATCTAAGCTTAAAAATCCTGTTATCCAAGGCCCTACCCCAAATAAGGTCGTGATATTAGCTATAGTTAAATCTAAATCACTTAAAGATGAACCAATATAAGGTTTAAAAACACTAAGCTGAGCACCAATAGCACCACTTAACACTAAAAAATAATCTGAACTGTCAGCTGATACATTTTTTAACACCTGTCTATATTGCAGTGCTAATAAATCGGTATTCTGTTCTGAAAAATTGGTAATTAGATCAGAACCATTATAAGAAGGTGTTGCACCTAGATTAGGTGAAATCACTGGTGCATAACCACCCAATAAAGGTTTATTTTTAATTGATTTCGGTTTTTCCTTAAATACTTTGTTAGTTGGAGTTACTTTTTTAGAGTTTGATACAAGCTTTATTTTTTTCTTAAGCGGCATTTTTGTTTTAGGCTTAACTTTAGGCTCTTTTTTACCTTTCAGTGAAACCAATTCCTTTTTTAAATCATTGACCTCCCGCCTCAATGCCTTGGTTTCAGCCAATAAATTCATAATTTGCTCATCACTTAATTGAATAGCAAATAACTGATTAGAGCAGGTAAAAAAAATCAGAACAAAAATAATGAAAGGCTTAAGAAAAGATTTCATCTAAAAAATTATCCATTGCTTTAAGCGCTCTTTCTTCAGCCTTGGGATTATAAACTGTACCTAATGCCATATCATGCGCATGTGGATTAGTGAAAGCATGCTGTGTATTACCATAGATATGTAATTGCCAATCCACCTTTGCATCCGTCATTTCCTGGCAAAAGGCCATGGCATCTTGAGGTGTTACCATTGGATCATCATAACCATGGAGAGCCAAAATTTTAGCCAAAATCGCTTTATTATGAATATCCTTAGCTTTTCCTAATAAACCATGAAAACTAACAACACCTTTTAGCTCAGCCCCCGATCTAGCTAAGTCAAGAGCACACATACCCCCAAAGCAAAAACCAATTGCAGCAATTTTACTAGTATCCACTTCCTGCATACCAATTAAAACATCATAGGCAGCTCGTATACGTTCCACAAGTAAAAGCCTATCATTAACTAAGGGCTCAATTAGCGCTGTTTTTTCAGCAGTGGACTCACCTATTCGTCCCATACCAAACATGTCAATAGCAAGCGCTACATAACCTTTTTTAGCTAGCATTTCAGCTTTATTACAAGCAAATTCATTACGGCCGGACCAATCATGTGCAATTAAAACAGCAGGTCTTGGTTTATCTGTGCTGTCATCGAGAGATAAGAAACCCAATAATTCTTGCTCACCATGATGATAAAGATAGTTTGACGAATACATCCTTATTCTCCTTGTCCTTATTAAACTAGCAAGTTGCTAATGATTATAGTGTTTATCACAGCATTATGCTTTTTAAGCGATTTCAAAAAAAACTATTCTAAAATAGTTAGCGAGGAATTGTAAGCACCGTCTTTAGATGATCTTTTAACCATAGCACTTTGAATAAAATTGGCTATTTAGACTAATATTAAAATAGAGTCTCAGGGAAGGACCTATAAAAT
>JAIUOG010000021.1 GCA_020161725.1 Pseudomonadota bacterium | reverse complement strand
AACAAACACAATATCATTATCTTTTAATTGATAATGTTCGAACCAATTCTGATGCGCTTCGGGCAAAATGATATCAGTTGAATTGAACCATTCTCTGTATTCATTTCGCCACTTAAGAGTCGATGGAAGCTCAGGATAATCTAATGGCTTTAAATAAATATTCTCGTATTTAAAGCGTTCTTTTTTAGCTTTTAAAAAACTAACATCACTCAAGATCTTACTCCTTTAAGCTGTCAATAATTCAATATCTTTTGAATATTCCTTCCAAACCTCATCCGTTGGCCCATCCATCATAATCTCGCCTTTATGGAGCCAGATTGTTCTTTCACAAAATCGTTTTAAGAGATCGGGAGCATGAGTTGACAAGACAAGAATTTGCCCCTTATCCATAAAGGACTCCATACGTTGAGAGGCCTTTTTTGTAAAAGCGATATCCCCCGCGCCAACCACTTCGTCTAATAATAAAATTTCTGGAGTAAGTGCTGTAGAAGTAGCGAATGCCAAGCGAATAAACATACCCGCCGAATAAGTTCGCACAGGATTATTTAAAAAATCACCTAATTCGGTGAAGGCTGCAATCTCAGGTAAAACTTGTTCAATTTCTTTTGGAGACATGCCTAAAAGTTTTGCACGAATTTTAATATTAGCCCAGCCACTCATATCCATTTCAAAGCCTGTAGCAAATTCAAATAAAGGACAGATACGGCCTTTAACTTCGCAAGTTCCAGAGGTAGGATGATATATTTTAGCCATAATTTTTAATATGGTAGATTTACCTGCCCCATTTAAACCGATAAGGCCAACTCGTTCACCTTGGAGAATTTGTAAATTGACATTAGATAAGGAACGAAAGGTATTTTTTTTACCTTTAAAGGCCGAAACTAAGCTTGATAAACCACGCTTGTCTGCATGAGCAGGATAATCAACGGATACATTATCCAGTGTAATTGAATATTTCATAACCAATACGCTACCTTTCTATCACATTTAAACAATGTTACTAAAGCAACAACCCAAATAATAAGACCATAAGCTAAAGCAACTAAATACACTTCTTTTGAAGGTATTGAAGCATTAATTAAAGGGTACCTTACTATTTCCATAAGATAATAGAGAGGATTAAATTTATAAACAAAGGCGAGATTCCGTGACTCAAGCATTGAAGCTGTAAATACAATAGGTGTCACATAAAAAAGAATCATAAAAATACCGTTTAAAGAAGGCGATAAATCTCTTATTCTAGCCCCCCAATAAGAGAAGATAATAAGATGCCCTAAACTAATAAACATTAATAAAATAAGCCCCACCATAGCCCAAAGGCTACCTATGGCAAAATGAATGTGTTGAGTTAGAGCGACAATAAAAAATACCGAAAATCCTATAAGTAAATTCAATATAGCTGAAGTAAAAAAGCGAAGAATATAGACCTGCTTTGGCATAGAAAACTGTTTTACATAACCTTCAGATAAAATAAAGGTTTGGCAGCCCTGAACAATGGTCGTTGAAATAAAACTCCATAGAATCAATCCAGAGATTAATAAAGGAAAAAAGGTTGATAAGTCTTGATGGAATAAATTGCCATAAATATAACCTATACCACCAGCCATTAAAGATAAATTAATAAGAATCCATGAGGCTCCCAAACGAGAACGCCTAAACTGATTTCTCATGTCTTGCACACCCATGTGCAGCCATACTCTCCATGCTTTAATAGCAGCAAATGATTCTGCTAAAATGATTTTATTTTTAGAGGTTTTTTTCTGGCCCACAATATTCCCCACAAAGTTCCAAAAATTTGACGATTTGTATTCATCACACCATGTTGCTTATAGTAAGCAACCGAACGTTTTAGAGCATGTATTATTAAAATTTGTTTTTGCTCTAATTTCATAAAAAAATAATCTACTCTGCTTAATTTTGAAGAAACCAAAGGTAAATTTTCAAAACTATTCTTCCAAAGAGGAGCAATGCTAGCATGAGTATAATTTAAAAACAGATCTGCTGATGCATTTTTAACTATTTTTTCTCTAAGCATCTTATCATCTATCAAGGCCTTTAGTGCCTGATACCAAGATTGCTCATTATGTTCTACTAGATAACCATTTTCGCCTTGAGTAATACAATCAGAATAAGGCGGAATATTAGAATAAATACCAGCAATACCGCAGGCACTATATTCCCTATATTTTAAATTAGATTTAGCTCTATTGGGAAGCGAATCTTGAATAGGAGCAATACCAATATCATAAGCAAATTGAAATTGAGCCTTTATATAATCGCTATAAGGGTAAAAGGTTTCATCATAATATACATTTGCTAAATGCTTTAATCCTTGAGGAACAAAGCCCTTAAAATAAAGACCGATCTCATTACCATACTCTGTCAATATTTTTTTTAGTGCTGGCTCAATAACTTGGAAATCTTGTTCGCGATGTATGCTTCCTGAATAGATAATTTTGATTGGTGGATTCAAAGAGGGTACTTTTTTTAAATCTTCAACTAACTCAAAATCAAAAGCTGCTTTTATTGCTATCACTCTAGAATTTAAAGACTTAATATAATTTTTTAAGTTCTTTGAACAAGCGATAACTAACTTAGCGTGTTGCACCATGTAATTAAGTGTTTTTACAATTATGGGTGCCGAATAACATTCTGCTAAAAAGCCCTCACCTTTTGCTAACTCCCAACAATTGTCATCTAAATAGAAATAATAAGGTATCTTGTGATGAACCATTTTTTTTAAGATAGGCAACAAAGAAGGATCGATGCATCTTATAAATAGGATTTTATATTCCCCAGAAAAGAAGTCTTCAATTTTAACATTTGATGAAAAGACGATTTTAAATTGATAATGCGAACCCATATTTTTTAGGGTTCGCATTATAATTTCTACTGTAGGAATTACATCTGAAATAACAATCAAAAACTGGTTAGCCATCCAAGAGCCTTAGGCCTTATTGCGAATTTTTAATAAAAAATTGTCTAACAACTTCGCTAATATGAGCAATATCCTTAGATTCTAATTTCAAATGCAAGGGTAGAGAAATAACCTCTTCACTGATTTGGTGTGCTTTAGGGCATGTACCTGCACCATAAGCATAAGGCCTATATTCAGTATTATCGCGATAATGAACACCAGGGAAAATGTCATTTTCTTGAAGATAAGTCATTAAATCATCTCTATTTTGCACTCTAATTTGGAATAAATGCTGAGCTGATTCACAACCCTCAATTTCTTCAACAAATTTAATACCAGGAATAGCTGATAAATGCGCTTTATACTCTTTAGCTAATTTTCTGCGATATTGGTTATCTTCATCAAGGTATTTCAAAGCAACCAAACCTAGAGATGCCATAATAGAGTTTCCATGATATTTGAAACCTACTGATTCAACATCATACTTCCACTTATAGTTACCCTGCTTGGTTGTACGAGCATAGGTATCCTTATTAATACCTAACCAAGTTAACTTTCTGCATTCTTCATCAAAAAATTTATCTTTAAAACAAATCATACCGGAATCTGCTGTAGGTAAATTTTTAACAGCCTGGAAACTAAAAATAGTTACATCTGATTCATAACCCACATGTTTACCATTAAAGCGTGTACCAGACATATGAGCAGCATCTAAAATAAGTTTTAAATTATGTTTTTTACAAAGTGCTGCAACCTCTTCTAAGCGCCCCGTATTTCCACCTAAACCAACATAGATAACTGCACGCGTTTTTGGTGTAATACGCGCTTCAATGCTTTTTGGGCAAAGGCAAGACGTCTCATCAACATCAGCAAAGACAGGCTTAAGATTTTCATAAGCAATGGCATGGTTTGTTGAAATAAAAGTAAGTGGCGTTGTAATAATTTCATCACCATCTTTCCAGCCGCATTGTGCTTTAAAAAGATGAAAGGCTAAATGCAAGCCTACTGTATTTGAATTTAAAAAATGAGAATGGGGTAAGCCTGTATATTCATTCCATTTTTCTTCAAAAATTTGTGTTTTAAAACCCATTCCTGTCCATGATTTATCAAGACACTCTCTGATTTCCTCTAAGCACTCTTCGGTTCTAAATTTGGGTACAAAAACTTGAATTGTCATCTTTATCCTTAATAAAACGGGAATTTTAATACAAAAGGCCTTATCTTAAATCATATTCGAACGAGATACCAGTTTCATCTAAGGTGAAAGTGCAATCTCTTTATACAAGGCCTCATAAGCATTGACCATATGCTCTGCTTGGAAAAATTGATTAAAACGATCTTCAGCGGCTTTCCCCATTTTCACAGCTTCGCTGTCGTTATTGAATAACCAAAGCATTGCCTCAAAAAGTGCTTCTGGTGAATCCGGTGGCACCACTAAACCAGTAGATTGATGGAGATTAACATAACTTGAGCCTGTACCCACATCACAAGAAATCATAGGCTTGGCATACATGGCTGCCTCTAATAAAGAAACGCCAAAAGCCTCCGAACGTAGATGAGAAGGAAAAATAAGCGCATAACATTGCTTTAGTAAAATAATTTTATCTTCGTCAGAAAGACGTCCGAGAAAATAAACATGTTTAAGATTTAACTCTTCAGCCTGCTTTTTTAAACTCTCTTCCATAGGACCTTGCCCAACTATCACAACAGGAAAGGTAGCATTTTTTAGAGCGTCTAGAAGAATATGTAGACCCTTGTAATAACGCAATACACCAACAAATAAGAAGAATTTTTCTGGTAATTTTTGCTGCCAATATTTTTCTCTTGTAACATCTGGCTCCAAATAACTTTGTTTATTTAAACCAATTGGCACCACTGCTACTTTTTCTTTGTATTTTTGCAAAACAGGACTTGAATTAAAATAATGGGGTGAGGTTGCAACAATTTTATTTACAGAATTTAAGAAACGATTCATTAAAGGCGCGTAAACGCGCAATAAATTTTTTTGCCGAATGATATCGGAATGATAGGTCACAATAGATGGTTTTTTGATACGCCATATTAGATGCAGTAAATCAGCAAAGGGCCAAGGAAAATGGTAATGAATAATATCTGCTTTTTGAGTTAAGGATGAAAAATCTTTCATTAAAGAAAAAGACATGCCATTAGAAGCAAGATTAAAATTTTCCTTGTATCGATAATTTTTAAAGCCAGGGTAATCAACTTGCATTGGCACAGGATTCTTTGATAGCGATATCACAGAATGTTCAAATTCAGGATTTTGATGATTGCTAGCAATCTGTGCAATAACTTGTTCTACACCACCAAAATTATCACCCAAGAAAGTTTTATATACATGCAAAATTTTCATAATAAATTATCTATTTGTATTTCAGAAAAAGACTCGCAAATAGACCTGCCTTTCTCTGCCAATGTGGTGGGCACATACTAAAATAACAATAGTTATAGAGTCTTTTAAAAATATTTCCTGTAAATAAAGCATTAAAACGTTTTAAGATAACTTGATGTTCATTCGGCATTATAGGCAGATGTTTTTCTAAAATACGCGCCTCATTTAGAGCAGTTTGATATCGTTTTTGCAAAAAATTAATATTTTCTAAAGATAGTTTTTTGCGGTGAATTCCTTTTAGTGCACCAGTTATATTTCTTTGATGTTGCCTATATTTCAGTGTTTTTACAGGTACGTATTTTATATCACCAAGACAAGCAGCTACTAATAAAGCCCATTTATCTGGGTTTGGAAAGTTATCATTTAATGCCACTAAATTATCAACTAAAAATTTATTAAATATCATCGTACAGCCCAAGGCTGGGGAATAAAATAGTAACGCTTTAAGCTGCCTTCCTTGCTCAGGCATTAACTTCTGGTAAGCAACTAATGAAGGTGCTATTTGCTGAAGATTAGTATCAACTAACTCAACGTCAGAAAAAACCAAAGCAGCCCTTTCTTTATTCATTGTTTTAATTTCAGCTAAAAGTATTTCTGTTTTATTGGGATACCAAACATCATCTTGGTCGGCAAACATACAATAGTCTATGTCTAAACTGGCCACCTTCTGTAAAAGTAAAGAATAACTTCGTAAAACACCGATATTACCCAGGTTATCTTCTATGAGCTCAATATTATGATATTTTGCTTGGTATTCTTTCAAAATGGATTTAGTCTCATCCGTAGAACCATCATCACGAATTAAGATTAACTCTGTTTGTAGAGTTTGATTTAAAATACTATCTAATTGAGCTCGGATATAGGTAGCGCCGTTATAGGTACTCAGAATAATTGCTAACATAATTATACAGACTCAAGCCTTGTTTCCCAGGGTAAAGCATCAGCAAAAAAAGGTGCTGTCGCATCTTTTTCATTAAGCAAAGCATTCGATGCCATAGGCCAATCAATTGCAATTGCTTTATCGTCCCAACAAATAGACCCTTCAGATTCTTTATTATAAAAATTGGTTGTTTTATATAAAAAATGAGTATCAGGTTCTAAGGCCATAAAACCATGAGCAAATCCAGGTGGAATCCAAAGCATATGTTTGTTATCCGCGTTTAATTCAAAACCGACCCATTTACCGTAATTTGGGGAATCCTTACGTATATCCACAGCAACATCAAAAGCAGCCCCTTTTACAACTCTAACAAGCTTACCTTGTGCGTAAGGAGGCAGCTGATAATGCAAACCTCTTAAAACATACTGAGTTGAAGCTGAATGATTATCTTGCACAAAAGAGTCAGGAATAGGTAAACCTAGGGCAGCTAATTCACGGTGAAATACAGCTTCATTAAAGCTCTCCATAAACCAACCTCTTTCGTCAGCAAAAACGCGCGGTTCGATTAAAACTACTTCTGGAAGCTCAGTTTGAATTAATTTCATGCATAGGCCTCATTTAATTGTCTTAGTAAATATTGCCCATAAGAGGTTTTCTTAAAGCGTTCAGCTTGGCGTGCCATTTCCTCAGAGCCAATCCAACCAGCATGAAAAGCAATCTCTTCTAAACAAGCGACTTTGAAACCCTGCCTTTTTTCAAGGGTATGCACAAAATGACTTGCTTCTAATAATGAGTCATGGGTACCTGTATCTAACCAAGCAAAACCCCGACCTAATAATTCAACATTTAGATTTTTTTCATCCAAATAAAAGCGGTTTACATCAGTAATCTCAAGCTCCCCTCTGTCAGATGGTTTAATGCTTTTAGCTACATCAACTACACGCTCATCATAAAAATAAAGACCTGTTACAGCATAATTGGATTTAGGCTTTAATGGCTTTTCTTCAAGACTAACAGCCCTACCCAAATCATCAAATTCAACTACACCAAAGCGCTCAGGATCAGAAACATGATAGCCAAAAATGGTGGCTCCCTCATTGCGCTCAGCAACACTTTTTAGATTCGCTGAAAAACTTTGACCATAAAAAATGTTATCGCCCAAGATTAAACAACTAGGATCACCATTAATAAACTCTTCACCAATAATAAAGGCTTGTGCTAACCCATCGGGAGAAGGCTGCACGGCGTAAGAAAGCTCAATGCCAAATTGATGGCCATCACCTAATAAGGCTCTAAAATTAGGTAAGTCTTCAGGCGTTGAAATAATTAAAATTTCACGAATACCAGCAAGCATCAATACTGATAAAGGGTAGTAAATCATTGGCTTGTCATAAATAGGAAGCATCTGCTTTGAAACACCCAACGTAATAGGATGCAGCCTAGTGCCAGAGCCCCCAGCTAAAATAATACCCTTTCTTTTCATTTTCTATCCTAAAATTCAATGTTTATTAACGTTATAGCTAGATATCTATAAATGTTTTGCACACTAAAGTAGCCTTGATGGAGTCTTTAGGTGTAATCAAAGTTTAATCTTCATTACAACCATCAAATCCTTGGTTACGCTTACGCTGCACTAAGGCTACATTAGACGGGCTAAAACTTAATAGTTGATGCTTGATAGCTGCCATCCTGAATCGCTTCTACCCATTTAGAATTATCTAAATACCACTTAACTGTTTTACTAATACCTGATTCAAAACTTTCCAAAGGCTTCCAATTGAGATCGCTTGCAATTTTAGATGCATCAATCGCGTAGCGTTTATCATGCCCAGGTCTATCCTTCACGAAAGTGATTAGATCACGGTATGAATTAAGTCCTTCGGGTTTCTCTGGTTTAAATTCATCAAGTAAGTCACATATTTTATGAACTACTTCGATATTTTTCTTTTCATTATGGCCGCCAATGTTATAGGTCTCTCCTATTTTGCCCTTTAATAGGACTTGATAGAGAGCACGCACGTGGTCTTCAACATAAAGCCAATCACGAATTTGGGAACCATCACCATAGACAGGTAAGGATTTTCCTGCCAAAGCATTCCCTATGATTAAAGGAATTAATTTTTCAGGAAATTGAAAAGGTCCATAGTTATTAGAACAATTAGTAACAACAACGGGCAAGCCGTATGTTCTATGCCAGGCACGAACTAAATGATCTGAGCTGGCTTTAGATGCAGAATAAGGTGAACTTGGCGCATAAGAAGTAGTTTCTGTAAAAAATTCACCGCTATTATTTAAATCACCATAAACTTCATCAGTAGAAATATGGTGAAACCGGAAATTTTGTTGTCTTTCTGCTAATAAAGCCTTCCAGTATAAACGAGAAGCTTCAAGTAAAACATGAGTGCCAATGATGTTAGTTTGAATAAAATCAGCTGAGCTACTAATAGAACGGTCGACATGGCTCTCTGCAGCCAAATGCATCACCATATCAGGTTGATATTGAATAAAAATTCTTTCAATAGCAGCAGCATCACAGATATCAACCTTCTCGAAAAAATAACGCTCACTTTCAGCAATACCTTCCAGAGAATGTAAGTTACCAGCGTAGGTTAATTTATCTACATTAATAACAGTACTGTCTGTCTCATTTATCAAAAAACGAACTAGAGCCGAACCAATAAAACCAGCACCACCAGTGACCAATATTTTCATTCAAATCCATATAAAAGCTAACAAAAAGTGTGCGAAACTCTACCATAGCCCACACTAAGCCGCAAGAATATCGATGAAAAACCATTCATCAATCTTTTATATTCTTAAGGAAGTTTGCTTCAAAAAGAAACTGACTAAGAGAAAACAACCTGACAAAAAATGAACTAAAAAAATGGCATAGGAAATTTTTGATTTCCAATCAAATGGTTGTTCTAATAAAAGCCTTGCCGAAAATAAAAACAATATATAGTTTGCTGCGATACTTGCCCATTCATAGTCTGCTGCAGCGTAGGAAGGATATTCAGCTAAAGTAATAAACATAGCCAAGGCAACTAAAAAAGTAAACCAGGCCATTTGTAAAAACTTATCCATTTTTTTGAAATAGAAAATTGCTATAGCCAAAGGAAATGCAATAGACACTAGCGCTGAAGTAATTAAATGAGGCGAATATAATCGCCAAACTAAAAAGGGAGCAATAATTGTACCTGTAGGATGGGCTAAATAAGAACCGCCTTCTACAAAGGTAAAATACCACTGATAAGTTAAAAGTAATGTCGAAGGCAATCCTAAAATTAATAGTTTTAAGATTAGCTGCTTGTAATCACTATTCTTAAGATTCGTCAAAAAAACAAGAGAACATAATACAGGTAAAAAGGCCATAGCAAAATTCGGTTTACAAAGAATAGTTGCAGAAGCAAGGATAGACATAATAAAAAAAGGACGCAAATGATTGGCTTTATAATATTTAATGGAATAAAAAAACCAGATAATACTAAAAGGCATCGCTAGCAATAAAGTCGAGTTATGCCATTGATTTGGTGCAATATTCCCTAAATAAACATGAAAGTTATTTGCAACATAACGATTAGGGTAATCTTCTAAAGTGTAATAAGTTAAAAGTGGCATTACAAAAATTAGGGCAATACTAATTAAAAAAACAAGTATTTTATTTTTTTTCAGAGAACGCGCTGATTCTAATATGGCGTAATTAATTAAAAATTTCCATGCCACAAGTCCTGCCAATAATAACATGGAAGTTAAAGCCACCTTTTTAAAACTAATAGAAAAACCAGAAACAATATTTACAATGCGGTACCAGATGCTATAAGCAGGAAAACTATTCATCTCAATAGAGCGCAATACTTGCTTCACATGCGCACTTAAATCACTAACCTCATGATTTCCATATGGCTGCCACGTCTCAATAAAAACGGTATAATAAAAAACATAGAAGCTTAGAGAAAAAATGAAAGCAAAGCCTAAGTATTTTAGATTTTTATTTATCAATTTTTATTTCCTTTCTACGATTTAACAGCAGTAACTTGGCGCAATGGTATTATTTTTTTTTCATTTTTACTACCTAAAAACATAAATATAAACCCATATCAATGTTTGACTAACCCAGCTATGCCCCTTATATTTACTCAAATTTTTTATTCGAAATAAACCATGGAAAAAAATGCAAGTCGGTTAGCTTTTCTAGATTTTCTACGAATTTTTTCTTTTGTTTCTGTATTAATTGGGCATAAATTTTATGTACAGCTCAGTCAATTAGCAGAAACTGACTACCTTCACCAAAGTCTAAGAACTTTAATTAAAGGTATTCTTCCTTTCTGTGTTGGTGGTGGCGCTGGCGTAGTTGTGTTTTTTCTTGTATCAGGCTATGTCATTACCTTTGTTTTAGAGGTTGAAAAACCCAATGAATTTATCATTAAAAGGATATTTAGGATATATCCTTTATATATGTTTGCAGTGCTTATTCAAACTATTTTATTAGCAAAAATTCAGCATGTGCATACCAAAATGTCTGTGTTAATTCCTCAACTATTATTAGTAGGTAACTTTTTCAATACACCTTATAGTTTAAATGGGGTTGAATGGACCTTAAGAATCGAAGTTTTCTTTTATATTTTTATGTATCTAATGAGCCATTTTAAAATTTTAAACGATAAAAAACCCTTTTATCCTTGGATTTTAGTTTTTATGACTCTTTTATTAGGTCTATTACCTGCGATGCCTTCTGAAATAACTAAGGCCTATATTAACCTTTATACCCCCTTTCTATTTTTAGGCTCCTTTTTTTTCTTGTATGAGAAAAAGCGAGTTAATTTGCAATTTTTAATTGGCTTTTGCTGCCTTATTTTCATCCAGCACTGGCAATTAATTTCTTATCATCAACCCGCTTGGCGAATTTATAATTTTGCTATTTATGCATTCTTCATTTTTTTAGCGTTATGGAGCATGAAAAAACATGTAACCAATACGGCGCTTACCCTTTTAATTTCTGAACTTACCTATTCAGTTTATCTTTTTCATAATTGGCTGTTTGATTATATTAAAGATTTAAATATTTTTGGCCTAAGCTTTCACAAGAGTAAATATGCTCTTGGTCTGCTTCTCCTTATTTGCTTTTTTATGACTAAATTTGTTGAAAAGCCAGGTATTAAAATGGGGCGAAAATTATTGAGAAGAACAAATAAAACCTCATTTAATCAAGATAGTTTAGATTATAGACCGTCCTAAATTGGGGTGTTATAATTCACTCCGCTTTGTTTATATGCGAGAAGACATGCTACAAATTTGCAATCTTTCAGAAAAAATTGCTCGATTTAAGCCAGCAATTGAAAGTACTTTAAATCGAGTTTTAAATAGTGGCTGGGTGATTTTAGGTCCTGAAGTAAAAACCTTTGAAGAAAGTTTTGCAGCTTATCTCGGTACAGAATATTGCGTAAGTTTAGCCAATGGCACTGATGCTATTGAATTAGGCTTAAAGGCACTTGGCATTCTATCCAATGATAAAGTAGCTACCGTAGCTAATGCAGGAATGTATACGTCTACGGCTTTGCTGGCCATCGGTGCTAAACCCCATTTTATGGATGTTGACTTCCAAACCCGCTGTGCAACATTGAATGAAGTAGCAAAAGCGATTGAGCAAGGCGTTAAGGCAATTGTTATAACCCATCTTTATGGTTTAATCACTCCCGAAATTGAACAAATTTCAGCCTTGTGTCGTAAAAATAATATTCCTTTGTTAGAAGACTGTGCGCAAGCTGCAGGTGCAATGCTAAATAACAAAGCAGCAGGTTCTTTTGGTGATATTGCAAGCTTTAGTTTTTATCCAACCAAAAATCTAGGTGCATTAGGTGACGGCGGTGCAGTTGTTACATCGAATCCTAATTACGCCGAAAAGGTTAGGCTATTACGCCAATATGGCTGGACATCAAAATATCAAGTTGGCCTAGCAAATGCACGTAACAGTCGTCTTGATGAAATGCAAGCAGCCTTGCTTTCGCTTTTTTTAACCACACTAAATGATGATAATCAAAGAAGGCGTCAAATAGCTGATCGTTATTCTAAGGAAATTAAACACCCGAACATTAGAATGCCTCAATCAATTATAGGCACAAATTATATTGCTCATCTTTTTGTCATTGAGACAGCCCAACGAGCTGAATTAAAAGCTTATTTGCAACAAGCAGGTATTGCATCTGATATCCACTACCCCATTCCTGATTACAAACAGCCCGTCTTTAACAATCAATTTTCGGATGTTTATTTGGCAAATACAGAGGCCTTAGCAGAACAAATTCTTACACTCCCCTGCTATCCTGAATTAAAAAACGAGCAGATTGACCACATAATAAATTCTATAAATAGTTGGTCATTATGAAATATTCTGTAGTAATTCCAGTTTATAAAAATGAAACCTCTATTCCCCGACTTATAGACACCCTCATTGACATGAATAAAAAACTTCATAACAAAATGGAGGTTGTTTTTGTAGTGGATGGAAGCCCTGATAAATCCTATGAGCTACTACAAGAGGCGATTAAAAAGCTTGAGTTCCCTGCACAACTTTTAGCACATTCGAGAAATTTTGGCTCCTTTCCAGCTATCCGTACCGGACTCCAGGCAGCCAGAGGTCAATATTTTGCTGTAATGGCAGCTGACCTGCAAGAACCACCCGAATTAATTATTGGTTTTTTTCATGCACTCGAAAAAAATGAATGCGATGTCGCAATTGGAACTCGCATCAATCGTAAAGATAAATTTTTATCACGCCTTTCATCTAATATTTTTTGGGGACTTTATCGACGCCTTATTATAAAAGATATGCCAAAGGGCGGTGTTGATATCTTTGGCTGTAATCGACAATTCTGTAATCAGCTATTAAGACTCGAAGAATCTCGTTCCTCACTTATTGCTCTTATATTTTGGTTAGGCTTTAGGAGAAAATTAGTAGGTTATGAACGCCAAGAACGCCAAGAAGGCAAATCAGCTTGGACCTTAAGTAAAAAAATAGATTATATGATGGATAGCATTTTTGCCTTCACTGACTATCCCATAAGGCTATTAATGCGCATCGGTTTTATCGGCACTCTAATTTCATCCTTGCTGGCTTTGGTCGTGCTTTTTGCAAGGCTATCTAATACCTTTGCAGTGCCTGGCTATGCTGCTACCATTCTTGCCATTCTTGCTTTAGGCGCTTTTAATCTTTTAGGGCTCGGCCTTGTCGGAACTTACGCATGGCGCGCCTATGAAAATAGCAAACAACGCCCCCTATCTATTATTTCTATTCGCTCAGACAATAACCAATTTATTAACAAGGAAAATCAAATTGAGCTTCATTCACCCCTTATCTGATGTTCAAAGCAAAAATATTGGAGCTGATACCACTATTTGGCAATTTGTAGTTATACTTCCTGGTGCACAAATTGGTAATCAAGTTAATGTTTGTTCTGGTTCATTCATAGAAAATGATGTCATTATTGGCGATAGAGTTACAATTAAATCAGGTGTGTATCTTTGGGATGGACTTCGTGTAGAAGATGATGTGTTTATTGGACCCAATGTAACATTTACCAATGATAAACTCCCCCGTTCCAAGGTAAAACCTCTGCAATTTTTAGAAACACGCATAGAAAAAGGTGCTTCTATAGGTGGAGGTGCTGTTATTTTACCTGGAATAACTATTGGCCGTGGAGCTATGATTGGCGCAGGTGCCATAGTTACAAAATCAGTTCCTCCTTACGCCATTATAACCAATACGCCAGCAAGAATTACCAACTATATTAATAATAACCAGCTTAACATTAAGCCAAGTGAGCAAATAGGTTTTACTGAAATAGATAATGAGCAACCTCACTCTATACCTCTTAATGTAGGTGAAGTAACTTTGCATCGCTTAAAACGTGTAAGAGATTTACGTGGTGACTTATCTGTAGGTGAATTTACAAGAGAAATCCCCTTTACACCTAAGCGTTATTTTATTGTATTTGATGTTCCTAGCGAAAAAACCCGTGGCGAACATGCCCATCACAAATGCCATCAATTTATAGTTTGTATTAAGGGCAGTTGTGCTGTAGTGGTTGATAACGGTAAAAATAGACGAGAAGTGAAACTTGATTCCCCTGAATTAGGACTATATCTTCCTCCCATGATTTGGGGCATTCAGTATAAATATTCAAAAGATGCAGTTTTATTAGTTTTTACTTCAGACTTTTATGACAGTGCAGATTACATAAGAGATTATTCCGAATTTTTAAACTTAGTAAATACCAATTAAGAATAAATAAGGAATTTCTATGAGTCAGCCTATTTCTTTAGTTAATAGTTTAAAAGCATGGCAGAGGTTTTTCATAGTTGGCTGTGCAAATACACTGCTGACTTATTTTCTGTATTTACTTTTAAAACACTTTGTAAATTATGATAAAGCGTACTTTAGTGCCTATTTTTTTGGAATTATTATCTCTTATTGCCTTAATGGAAAAATGGTATTCCTAACTAAGCTATCTGCACAAACATTAATAATGTATTCGTTTATTTACTTGGCACAATATGCCTTATCAGCAATTATTTTAAAATTACTAATTCAATCCAAGATAGTGAATGATACTCTAGCCCCTCTTATGGTCACTGTCATTATTGTACCCTTAACTTTTTTAACGACTCGCTTTATTTTTACGGTAGACTTTTTCGGAAAATCACTACAGAATAAAGAAAAATCTAACGCAAAACCAAAAATATAAATATAAAAGCTTTGCTTAAATCAGTTCAGGCTTAATAGATTTTCCATTTTTGATACTTAAACCAATTTGCCCATTAAAATACTGAGTATAGGCATTATCCTCATCAGCATCTAATAAAAGATCTTCTGCTTTGGCTAGAAAAGATAGAAGATATCTAAATAAATTGTGTGATGTTTTTATTTTCATATCATATTGGTTTCTATAGCCTTCACCCCAATTTATTGCTAAGAAAGCGCCTTGCCTCTCAATAATTTCTTTATGTTTATATATCCCCTCTCTACTGCAACGTCTATAAATATAAGGACCATGATCGCCAGCTATGATAATTATAGCTTTTGAATCTTTAGAATGAATCGCATTAATAAAAGCATCAAGAAGGCTCCATGTTTCTTGAATTCTTATATTGTATTTCGCAATTTCTTTAGCTTCATTACAGTGGTTTACTGTTTTACTATCAGAAAAACTATGAGAAGGAAAAGTAAATGCATGTATATAGGTAAAATTGGGTTTACTCATATCCAATTTTTTAATTTCATCGATTACCCCTTTAGAAAAAACCTTTCTTCCAGCAGCTATTTGCTCTTGGGGTTCATAGAAAATATTTTCATTAGAGAGACCCAATATTTGGCTTATTTGGGATGGCAGAAGAAAACCGATTAAAGCAGATACTTGTTGCTTTAAACTTGAGACATAAGAAGCAATATAACATCTATCAGCAAAACATTTATTTTTGGGGTTTTGAAACATGCCTAGTTCATGAAAAAGATTTATTTTATATCCATTACCTTTTAAAAGCGCAGATAGTTTTCCCTCTTTTAAAATAATTGTACCTAAACGAGAGCTAATATCAGCATTATAAGCATTTGTACCATTCAAATTAACGCTTAAACCAAAATAAGTATATAAAGCAAACTGAGTTGGTTGTAATGAAGTATAAAAATGGGGATAGTGTATAAAACCCCGAGATGTCAACTGATTGAGATAATTCTGATTATTTTCTTTTATACCAAGCAGCTGCATGCCTTCAATATTTGTTAAGCTATCTGTAAGTATAAAAAATATGTTTCTTTTATCTTCTAATAAAACGCTAGGTTTCATTTGCTTTTCATTTGGCTTATAAAGTTCTTGATTTGCTAAACTATGGCTAATAATTTTAGCTAAATTAAACAAATTCAGAGCAATAAATAGGTAAATTATACCTTTACTATTCTCTTTAAAAAAAAGAAAACCAATAGAAAAAAAAATTAAAGACAGTGTTAAATAAAGCAGCCATCGCGTATACCACGAAAAATTAATCCAATATGATAAGTAAGATAGTTGCGGATTAAAAAATATAGAATGTCTCATCAATATTAAAAATAAGATGAATAAAACACCCGCCGTTATTTTAAAGGAAAGCAATAAATTTATTTTTAAAATATCAGTAAGAACTAATTTAGCCCCCACCAAGAATGTTAAGCCACTTAAAAACAAAATAGAAAAAGATAGAACAAAGAGTGAAATAGAAAAACTATCAGGATTATTAGAAGCATAAAAAAGCAAAGTATAAGAAAGTAATAAGATCCATATAAAACAAAGGCTTCTATTTTGTTTAGATAAAAGCATCTAATGCCCCATTGATTTAGTTTTTAATAGATAAATCGTTCTCAAAGAACCAGCAAGCTGCTCTTTCTTTATAATCTCAAAAAATTCTGTGCAAGATTTTTCAAAAGCATTTTGATTATAAAAATCAAACAAGTATTTAAATTCGCGTTTTCTATCCAATAATTCTTTTGCCCATGAATCTTCTGCTGGAATAAACTCTATAATTAGAAAATTAGCCATTTGTTTAAAATAATTTAAAACCATGGAAAAAGTACAATTATTAGATAAGCAAAGGTGATGAATAAGAGCCAAAGCTAAAATACAATCCAGTTTCTTTTCTACTATTCGTTCAAAAAACGAATTACGTTCCCGATTTGCAAAACCAATAGCTGGAGATGGGTTCGTAAGATCAATAATGAGTGGGACTATAGAATTAATATTATTTTGCTTATTTATAATATAGTTTTGATCAACAGCGATAGGATCAATATCTGTAGAAATAATTAATTTTTTCTTTTTGGCAATAAGTCTTGAAAAATGGCCATTATTACCACCAGCATCCCAAATTGTTTTAGCATCTATACTGGCAATGTAACTTGAGACAATTTGATTTTTAGCATCAAATGCATGCTCAGAGTAATTGGTATTATTGTAATAATCACCCCATTCCGTTTTATATCTTGAATAGTTTAAGGAACTTATAAACAGTTCCATATAATTTAAGATATGTAACAATTTCTTTTTGCTAAGCCCCGCTGCCATTACTTCATTGCTTGGAAGATTATATTTTTTAAGCTTTTTTGCATGTAAATGGATATTAGAAGCAATAAAAGGCGAAAAATGAGTACTTAAAGGCAATAATTTAGATATTAACTCGATTGGTATTCCATCTATAAAACCTGCTAATATTTTTGAAAAATTTAAATCTGTATACTTCATACAAAGTAAGGGTGCTAGAAAATGGCGACAAAATTGACCATAAGCCCCCCATAAATCACCCTCTTTGTAAAAATCAAAGGAAAGCGTATCAATAAAAATTGGCTTACCATCTTTAAGTTGAATATTATAGCTTGTTGCGTCCTTTAAAATCATGCCATATTCAAGAGCAATTTTAGTTATTTTTAAGGTTAGCAATGCAGAGTCTTTGAGTAGATGAAAAGGCCATTCATAAGAATAAGTTATCAATGAAATATTCTGTGGTTCAATAATAATTTTATTATTTGATTGTTTTATTAATTCATGGCTAACTAATGCCTTCTCTTCAACTAATCTAGAATATAAACCGCTTTCAAGTAGATGAAGATATTGATGAAAATAAGAAGGAAAAATAACGCGTTGTATAGTTTTTGAAGATGCACTTCTAATAACAAACCCATTTGGATCTCTAAATGAAGAAGGAAGCCTTTGTTTTTCCTCTACTAATTCTTTTATTTCCAAGAGGACTCCTTCTCTTCAGATGTTTCTACATGCTTTTGCCCATCTATCTTTAATTCCTTTCGGAAAAGATGCTTTCGAAAGAAAGAAAATAGATATGCTTTCATACGATAAAAATAAACCGCTATCATGCCAAAAAAAGCAATAATAGATTGGATAAGCAAGCTACCAGTTCCATGATCAAAATAAGCATGGGCATTAGTAGTCGAAAATATTGCAAGAAAAGCAATATATGAAATTGCATGTCGATTTTTCAAGAAACCCTCCTTTGTATTGACATTCCTATAATAATTTATTTTCTATCCAACTACTTTTAATAGTCGTAAAAGTTACTTTAAATGTTAATAAGAATCAAGCAATTTGCACGTAACTTATTTTATTGATGCTAAATCTAGATCCTCATTTCTTTTTTCGGAACATACACTAAATTATTAAAAAAGAGTCTTCGCATAATATAATCAATTGAGTATACTGTCCTAATGTTTATAAATTGGAAATTTGCATGTCCTTAAAGGCCATGTATAACGAGGCTGACGATCATTATGCGATCGCTGATCGTTTTGGTTCAATTAGTAAGAGCCATGATGCAGCAATTGCTGAAATCAAAAAAGAAAATCTAGGCAAACGTCCTCATTATAAAGTATTAGATTTAGGCGTTGGCAATGGTGCTTTTTTAGAAAAATTAAAGCCTTATATGCCGTTAGCTGATTTTACTGGCATTGATATATCGAAAAAAATGCTTCATCAGGCAAAACAGGTGATTCCTAATCTTACAACAATTGAGGGAACTGCTGCCGAAGCCAGTCATTATTTACCTCATAATAGCCAAGATTTGGTGTTAGCTCATTTTATTAATGCCTATATTCCTATTGAAACACTTTTTAAAGAAGCTTCTTGCCTAACTAGGTCTAATGGTTATTTTTCTTTAATTACAACGACCTATGAATCTTTTCCTGTAGCTCAACAAAATTTAGCAAATTTTGTCGCACAAGGCTCTTTATTAAGCTCTGTGGTAGGTCATTATTATAAGGCTATGGTAAAAAATACTACTGTTGCTTCTGGTTTTTCTGAATTGAGCCAAGTATTTAAGGAACATCATTTTACGATCGTTAATCATGAACGTATTTCCATTCCCATTACTCTAAATAATATTGATGAGCTTACTTTGTTTGGTATCGATGGCACTTGGTTTTTAAATAGCTTATCCATGCGTATGTTGCCAAAGAATTTTCTTATTCAGCGCCTAAAAAGGTTATTTGGTGAGATCTTTACCTTTCCTTATCATGATACGCATATTATTGATGTGGTTTTAGCTAAAAAATAAATCTCAATGCTGTCATCAACTATGTTGAACTTACTTAGATTAGGCACTGCATTTAGGAAGATTCTTCACAGAGCTCAGAATACTGAGCTCGCTCTTTTCAGGATGACAGTTGCTATACCTGTATGTGAAACTAAACTCGTCCATAAACGTCTTCAAAGCGAACAATGTCATCCTCTCCCATATATTCACCACATTGAACTTCAATCATAATAAGGTTAGTGAGACCAGGATTTTCCAAGCGATGCTTGTGCCCTGCTGGTACATAAGTGGATTCGTTAGGAGAAATATACATTTCTTTGTCGCCATTGACGACTTTAGCCATACCACTCACCACTATCCAATGTTCACTACGATGATAATGCATTTGCAAGCTAAGACTGGCGCCTGGAATCACTTCGATTAATTTGATTTTATAGCGTAAGCCTTCTTCTAAAATAGTGTAAGTACCCCAGGGACGGTGTACTGTTCTATGCAATTTATGCGTTTCATGCTGCTCTTCTTTTAACCGCGCATAAATAGCTTTAACTTCTTGAGCGTGAGATTTATTAGCGACTAATAGGGCATCTGGTGTATCAATGACAAATAAATTATTAACACCCACTGCGGCAATTAATCTATCTTTTCCACGGATATAGCAATCATTCACTTCATGCAAAAGCACTTCACCTTCAGTACGGTTACCCGCAGTATCGGCCTGTGTTAAAGAACCTAAGGAATTCCATGAACCAATATCAGACCAGCCTATTTGGCAAGGCACTACGGCAACTGATTTTGATTTTTCAATTAAGGCATAGTCAATCGAATTATCAGGCACATTAGCAAAACTTTCGGCATCTAATTCGAGTTGAGAAAAATTTTTACCTTTCGCAATGGATGAAGCATCCATACAAGCTTTTGTTTTTTCTAAGATTTCAGCATCATAGATAGCCATTTCAGCTAAAAGCGTTGACGCTTTAAAACAAAACATACCCGAATTCCATAAAAAAGAGCCTGATTTTAAAAATTCTTCGGCTTTTTCTAATGAGGGTTTTTCTATAAAATTAAGTACTTCATTACCTTTTGCTTCTATGTAACCATAGCCTGTCTCTGGACCCTCAGGGCGAATACCAAAAGTTACTAACTTATCTTGTTTAGCTAGAGCTAAGGCTTCTTCCACTGCATTTTGAAAAGCCTCATAATCTGAAATAAGATGATCAGCTGGCATTACCAGCATAATGGCATCTTTACCATGTGTTTTATTAATTTGCAAAGCAGCTGCGGTAACAGCAGCCGCTGTATTTTTACCAAAAGGCTCTAAAATATAGGATTGACTTAAATGATTTTGCTTGGTTTCACGGAACTCATCCGTTGTTTTAAACAATAATTCGCGATTGGTAACTGTGACAATTTCTTTCACATCGGGAAGAAAAGCCCCTCTTAAAAAAGTTTTCTGTAATAAACTTTCACCATCATTTAAACGAATAAAGGGTTTAGGGTGTAATTCACGTGAGATTGGCCAGAGTCTTGAACCTGCGCCACCGCATAAAATGGTTGGAATTATTGCCATTATTTAACTTCCTATAAGCCTAAATTGTCTTTTTTAAATACTCTATCAGCACGATAACTTGACCGTACCAAAGGACCAGCAGCAACTTCGAAAAAGCCCTTTTCTAAGCCAATTTCACGTAAACGAACAAAATCTTCAGGAGATACATATCGCTTAACGGGCAAATGGTTTTTAGTAGGCTGAAGATATTGACCTAATGTTAATATATCAACCTGCTGCTGCCTTAGTTCATCCATCGTTTTAATTATTTCTTCATCCGTTTCGCCTAAACCTAACATTAAGCTTGTTTTGGTCAAAAGATCTTTACGGTATTGCTTAGCAAAGGCAAGCACATTTAGGGTTTGCCAGTAGCCTGCTCTATTGTCTCGGACAGGATGCGTCAATCGCTCCACTGTTTCTACATTCTGTGCAAATACATCGACTCCGCTATCTAGTAAGGTAGCAATATCATTTTCTTTACCTTGAAAATCAGGTGTTAAGGCTTCAATTTTAGTTTGCGGACAAAGTGCTTTGATTGCTTTTATCGTATCAGCATAATGTTTAGCGCCACCATCGATTAAATCATCACGATTTACTGAGGTGAGCACGACATAATCTAATTTCATGAGTGACACTGTTTTAGCTGTATTTTCTGGTTCAGATAAATCAAGCCAACCTTGTGGGTTACCAGTATCGACAGCACAAAAGCGACAAGCTCTAGTACATACAGCACCCATTAGCATAATAGTTGCCGTACCATGCGACCAGCATTCGGCAATGTTAGGGCATTTTGCCTCTTCACAAACGGTTGCTAATTTATGCTTAGTCACTTCAGCCTTCACTTCTTGATAAGCTTCCGTAGTATGATTCACAATCCGCAGCCATTTAGGTTTTGGAAGTCTTGGTGAATCTTCATCTTTTGTTTTTACGCCATCTTTAATAGCAGTAAAACCTTGCTCGGTTTTGTATTTTTTTCCGCTTTCAACAACAACAGGAATATCGCTTAATTTGCTCATAATAATTCTATAAAAATAAACCTTGTTGACAAAGTTGCTATTGTATACTTAAGAGCCAACAAAATGATAGGTTTTAGGCAATTTGATTTAATATCAAAATCAATCTTTTTTTAAATGTTTCAACAAAATTTTGCTATGGGAACCGTCACAAAGTGGTGGATCTCTTGTTTGTTTACAGGCACAGAAATAAAGCGTTTCTGTTAATAAAGCTTTAAATGGCTGAGCTTTCTCAACACAAAGCGCTTGATTATCACAAAGAGGTTCAGTTGAGGTTTTTCCACAACTACACCAGTAATAGGTATTGCCCTCCTCCACATCAAGAGCAATAGGAAAATAACGTTTTAGCTCTTCCCTATTCATAGGGAAGCCTTAATAAATTTTTTTTATCAAAAAAATAAGCGGTAATGACTATTAATATAAGTAAGGTCAACGATAAAATTAAGCTAGTAAAAGCATGGGGATAAATAATTAAAAATAAGCCTATTAAAATTAAGCTGCCCAGAGAAACTAATACAAACACAGGATTAAATCGCTTTAATCTTTTTATCTTAGTTAACAAAATAAAAATGGCTAGAAAAAGACTTAAGGCAAAGAAGTAAATAAAATTATAAATAAACTGATAAAGCTTAATTCTTTGCCAAGAAAAATCATTGGTTAAAAGCCATTGTTCAAAAACCAAGGAAAAATTTAAGTTACAATTCTGTTGATATATTTGTACAAAGAGCAAACTTAAAGCCAGTAAACTGATAAGAAACAAGGAAGAGCATGAACGTCTCTTATAATAGCAAAGATAAATAAAACCCAATAAAGTTAAACCAACCAGTGCTGCAGGAAAACGCGAATAGCCCCATATTTGATAAAAAAAGGCGCTATGTGCTTGAGATAAATAATGCAAAATACTTAGCATTAAAATAATAAGCCCACCACCTATCCATTGTATTTTGCGTTGTTTTGTTAAAACGACAAAAGCGAACAATCCCATTAATCCGAACATAGAGCAAGGATTAAAAGCATCAAAGAGGCTCATAAGAGGGATAAATAAAAGTGGACGTGGAGGATTAGAAATCCCACCTTCAAACCAGGTCGCATTAGCCCATTGTTTTAAGGTTTCAATATTTTGCTTTGACAAATTATCTTTTTTAGCAAGCTCATTATGACAATACTCTAAAGCCTTGGTTAATATCTTTCCAGTCGTTTCAGGCCTATCAAAACCCATCCAATGCGAATCACAAAAAAACATCGAAGGTACAGTAAAATTGCTGGAGTTTTCTTTTTGTAATAATTTATAAAAATCATCTAAGGCTGATTTATCTTCATTGATAATATGGGTCTCGACCTGAATCCAAGGTTTTTCCCTTTGTAATTCAGTTAAGAACAATTTTGCTTTTTCACAATAAGGACAAGTAGAGGAGATAAATAAATCTATTAAAATAGGTTTTGTATTTTTCACTTGTGTATCTTGGGACGCATAGCTTAAGCCAAGCAAACTAAAATACCAAAAAAGAATTACCATTATACTTATTTTAGCCAGCTTCATTTAAACTCCTTGTCAATACCAATAGATTAATTGTTGTCATCTTAAGTCTTTCTATCATCCTGAGCGTAGCAAAGGATCTCCTGAATTCAACTGTGAATTTACATAAAACTCAACACTCATTCCATAATGCTCTTTTCAAGATGACGGGAATAATCATCTTCAGTATAATCTTTTTTTGCAATATTTATATCAATGGATAATCCATTCTTTCAGGGAGTTTTCATGTTTAAAAAAATCTTACCGGTTGTTTTAGCCTTACCTTTTACAACCTATGCCACTCCAGATTGTAAGGTCATTGATAAAGAAAATACTAAAAACCTCCCTCTGGATGCTATTACTGGCTTTGTGCAAAACATCATTTATGAGCAAACCAATGTCCCTGCGCTTATGATTGGAATTATTGTTGATGGTGAAAAAGCAGTTATCGCCTGTGGAGAAACGGTTAAGGGTAACAACCAATTACCTAATATAGATACAGTTTGGCCTATTGGTTCTGTATCAAAAGTGTTTACCACAGATATACTTGCGCGCATGGTAAATCAAGGAAAAGTAAGATTAAATTCATCTATTAATGAGTTACTTGGCTTAGCTCCTAATCCAAGTAATACTATTAGCTTATTAGACTTAGCAACGCATAGCTCTGGCTTTCCAAGACAATTACCTTCCTTACCCAACAATGATGATTATCAAATCAACATTCCCTATGAGATGCCTGAATTTTTAAAATGGTATCAAACCTATAAACCAACAGTTAAGCCAGGCACCCATTATGATTATTCTAATGTAGGTTATGGTTTACTTGGCCAGCTCCTAGCAAAAAAAATGGGTACCGATTTTGAAACGCTTTTAAATGAGCAGATAGCTAAACCGCTTGCTCTTAAAGACACCACTACAAAACCGACTGAAGAACAAAAAAAGAGGCAGGTTGCTAGTTATTGGATGAATGGGGACCTTATCAAAAAAGATTGGGAATTTAAATTCGAACAACCTAGCGGTGGTATTTATTCTACCATGCGAGATATGCTTGTCTTTGCAAGTTATCAAGCAGGTTTGCTAAATGAAGGATTAGATAATATTAAACTAGCTCAAGCAAGTTATATCTATCAAGGGGAGTTTGATAACCCTTATAGCTTTGGTGAAGATGCCATGGCTTTAGGTTGGTCTGTCGATTACCCCAAAGCCGAACTGCCTTTAAGATTAGTCAAAAATGGCTGGGTTGATGGGGTTAATACTTATGTTAGGGTTTTTCCTAGCAAAAAAATATCCTTGGTTTCTCTAACATCAAAACCCTATCTTAATATTTTAAGCGACCTTGATAAAATAGCCGCCATGATTTTAGAAGAACAAAAACAACGAAAAGCTCATGAATAAATGTAATTTTCAAGATGCTCAATTACTCTTGTTTTATCTTCTAATAAATGGAAAAGCAAATCACCAATAGAAAGAATAGCTATTAGGTTGCCTTGTTCACTAACGAGAACATGGCGCCTTTTAGTTTTTGTGATAGTTTCCATTGCTTTTTCCAAAGGATCAAACAAATCTAAAATGCATACCTCTGTCGCTAATAAATCAGCTACCTTTGTTTGATGAAAATCAAAACCATCTTGCAAAGAGCCACGCACAATATCTCTTTCACCTATAATTCCAACTAATTTTTTACCTTCTTGAACCACTAGAGCGCCAATATTTTCTTTGGTCATAATTTTAATACACTCGCTAACTTTCATTTCAGGGTGTACATAAATGATTGGACGTCTTGGCTGGGGTAATGCTGAATAAATTAATTGAGTCATTTTATACTCCTAAAACATGCCTCATTTAAAAATATAGCATATGATAGAGATAAAATTAGGGAGATGGGGCTTTGGCTAGGATACCCTGTAAAACCATCCTCTCTTTTAAAGAAGCATTTTCTATAGGTTTGAAAAAATTCAAGTGGGGTTGGAAATTAAGAGCAGCAGGATTTTTAAATTGATGGGTAAGTTTTCGCGCCGCTTCTCCAGAAAAAGTGGTTATTAAGGTTTTATTTTCTGCATCTAATTTTATCCCTTCTTGCTCATTTTTATCAGCAAGCCTTTTAGATACGATTAAGCGAACCTTATCATAACCAAGCTCTAAATTAGAATGAATATCATACCACTCAAGATACAGGGTATCGCGTTTTTTAAGGTTTTCAATTTTTTCTTGTAATTCTTTTTCTGTAAGCACACCCGCTTCTAACTTTATTTGTAAATCATTTTCTAATTGAATAGAAGCCTCTATCTCATCAATATAAAATTGACGAACATTTTCAGCATCGTTCTTAAATGCGAGTGTCATTCGTTCATTGACTAAAAACTCAGGTATCGAAAATGGTCCATTATGGATTATATTCTTATAAGCAAAATCAAAGACTGCATTTTTAGCTCTAACAACTTGTGCCGCAATGATTACACTTATGATTAAAGTAGGTATGATAATAATAGCTAGAACTAATTCCGGTAAAGCCAGAGGAGCTAACAATAAGGAAGTTAAAATAACTAAAGTTGCTACTACAAGTATAGGAAATAAGCTTTTAATGATTTTAAGAAAAAGGTTTTTTTCATAAGCTGTTAGCTTATATTCATCTAACAAAGGCTTAAAAGGAGCTAGAAGATTTAATACGGTTTCCTTTGTTTTACCCACTTCATCCGCATAACGACCACTATTATATATATCAACAAGCCCTAAAAAGAAATTATCGCCTTGACTACCACCACCAACGCTTTGTATAAAGGCGTGCGCATCTGACATTTTATCAAGAAACTGCTTTGCCTTTTTGGCTTGATCCCTTGTATAGTTGAAAAGATAAGCCAATGAATGTTCCATTTCAGAGGCGGATTCATTTGCTTTTTCTTGAGATTTTCTTATAAAAAAATATTTTTCATTAAGAAACTGAATTAAACCTTTTTGATAATTAATAAAAAACTCATCATAATTGAGCTTGTCCGAATTATCAAAAGCCTTATATATAATGCCAGCGAGTTCAGAGATAATAGTTTGATTAAATTTATTTAAATTCTCTTCCTGCTTATCAAAAATCGCATCAAAATTATTTTTAATTAGCGTTGTTATGTATGCTTTTAAATCTTTATCAACTGCAATCGCATCAATGTCATTTTTTTGATTGTCTTTTAAAAAAGGCATGTACATCGCTAATTTACGAGATTTTTCAATAACAGGTAATTCAATTTTGAGTTTCTTAAGTTCGTCTAAAAAAGTTTGACGAGCGCCCGCAACCTTGTCCTTACTTGCTTTATCTTTAAAGTCTATGATGGAAACAATTTTAAGTAATTCATGTGAACCTTCTGTATTAGCAAGCTCATCTTGAAACTCTGTTGAGTAAAAACGGTAATCCGATAGAATTTTTTCCAATATTATTTTTACTAAACTTGTTTTCAAGTTCAGATAATCCTCATCCTCTCC
>JAIUOG010000020.1 GCA_020161725.1 Pseudomonadota bacterium | reverse complement strand
TGCTGAATAGGTCCATACAGGTATCGCTGCATTAAGGCCGCTGCTTACCAATAAGCAAGCCATCAAAATCCCTATGATTCTCTTGTTTTCCATTGTCCTTTCCTTATTGAGCAATAAATACAGTTATACCTGGCACAATCTGAAATGGGAGTTATGCTCAGTTAGTACGGATGTTTTTTAGATTTTTCAAAATAACAAATCAATGAAAAATAATATCTGCAAATTAAAGTAATAATACCTTAAAAAAATTTTCTCATAAAAAATGATTCAATATTATCTTCTGATATACAGCCTTCTATTCTTATACAATAATAGCAACATATCTGTTACCAATATTCAAGAAAATAGTATAAGAGTTCATACTATCTAGTAGTGATAATAATTATCCATAAAGCTTCGGGTATGGGAAAAATCAGAATTTATAATAATTCTTTCGGCTATTTATGAGCTTAGTACTTTATTTTTATTATTAGGATTATTCATTTAAATCTCATATAAAGCGGGTTTTTAAGTTATTTCAAATAATTTTTAAATCGATGAATTACTGTTACATTAAAGTTTCGTTTGATAAATATCATAGCGAATCGTCTTGCCTTTTATAGATGAGGAAGTTTTATCTAAGACAGGCAGTTTTACTGGCCATTTTACTATTACTTTTTCTAAGGTTCTTTTCTTTGCTAATTCAAGAAGCGCTAATACATCTCCATCAGGGCCAATCAATTGCTGTAAGGCCTGCATATCTTTTTTGACTAAGGCTGATTTTTGGCGTTCTGGGTGCATGGGATCAAGATAAATAAGATGAGGGTATTCGGTTAATTCTTGCAGATAAGTAAACGCATCTTGTTTGATTAATTTTAAATTTAAAAAAGTTTTATCTTCTTCTGTCTGACGCTGAAGAGCATCTTCAAGAAGTACTGCCATAATAGGGTGACGTTCTAACATCGTTATTTCAGCGCCAAAGGACGCTAAAATTGCTGAATCCCTACCCCAACCAGCTGTTGCATCGACAATGCGTAAATTGGGCTTTGGTTTGCAAGCTTTAACAATATCTTGTTTTTTCCCCTCTTCTCTTCTTTTTTGCCAAGTTTTCCAGCTAAAGTCAGCATAAAGAGGTGAAAATTGCGCTAGTTTTAAAGCTAAGCCATGAGTAGATATAAAGAGCGTATTTTTAGCTTGGTTATCAATATTTAGATTTAACTCTTTCGAAAGTTGCTCTGCCTTAGCTAAAAGGCTTTCCTCTTCATAAGCAACGGCTAAGTCATCAATCATGCGTTAACCAAATGCTCAACATAATCAGCAAGGCTATTAAACACCGGCACCTCAGGATGGTTTTTTAAGCCTTCTTGGTTCGTCATAGGTGATAAAATCATAATAGGTTTAACTTCTACTGCTTTGGCAGCCTCTATATCAGATATTCTATCCCCAACAAAAGAGCTATCTTTTAGCGAACAACCTAATTTTTTTGCTAAATTTTCAAGCATGCCTGGCTTTGGCTTTCGGCATGAACAGCCAGCATCAGGCATATGCAAGCAATATTCAATGGCAGTAATAGAGCCCTTTGCTTCACTAACTAAGCTCTGCATTTTTTGGTGAATTGCTTTTAACGTTTCTTCAGAGTAAAGACCACGGCTAACACCAGACTGATTTGTAGCAATAGCAACCAAAAAACCATTTTGGCTTAAACGCGCTATTGCCTCAATGCTGCCTGGGATAGGTAAAAACTCATCCGGTGATTTTATATAAGCTGGGGAATCATAATTAATTACCCCATCTCTATCGAGAATAATTAGCTTTTTCATCATGATAATTGCAAAAGTGAAATATCAGCGACACCTTGTAAAAGCAGATCTAATCTTTTAAGTAGGGTCAAACGATTTAATTTCAATGCCTCATCTTCCACCATCACCATCACTGATTCAAAAAATGCATCAACAGGCTCACGTAAACTAGCCAATAAATTTAAGATAGAAGCATAATTTTCTTGTTGATAAAGCGGCTCTATTGCATTTTCAATCGATTTGATATGATTCATTAAGGCTTTTTCAGCACCCTCTTGAACCAAGACCTCATTAAATTGAGGCAAATTAGTTGCATTGGTTTTGCTTAGAATATTATTTACCCTTTTTGATGCAGAGGCTAAACTTTCTGCTTCTTTTAATTTGATAAATTCAACTAAAGCATGAATGCGCTTATCAAAATCATAAATATCATCTTCTTGTTTTGCTCTCACTGCTTGAATCAAATCAAGATTAAAATGCAAGGATTGATAATAAGATTGCAAGCGTTCAAAGATAAAGGTCTTAAGCTCTGCTTTTAATGAAGCTAAATTTAAATCTTTTAATTTACCTTCATAATTTTTAACGCTAGCTTCAATAAGCTCATCTAAAGATAAATTCGTTTTAGCCTTTAATAAAAGACGTACAACGGCTAAGGCATGGCGGCGTAATTTAAATGGATCTTTCACACCTGAAGGTTTTTGACCAATTGCAAAAATACCCACCAAGGTATCTAATCTATCTGCTAAAGATAAAGCTAAACCAAGCTTAGAGGCAGGTAACTCATCAGCTGCAAAACGGGGCATGTATTGTTCATTTAAAGCAATGGCTATTTCTCTATCTTCACCATCGTGTAAAGCATAGTAATAACCCATCAAACCTTGAAGCTCTGGAAATTCACCAACCATTCCAGTCATGAGATCACATTTGGATAAGAAAGCGGCTCTCAAAGCCTTTTCTTTATCTAAATTTAAAGAAAGGCTTAAGTCAGCCATTAAAGTTTCTACTCTGCCTGCCTTTTCTTTAAGGCTACCTAATTGTTGCTGGAAAATAACCTTATCCGTTTTAGCGACATGCGTACTTAATTTCTCTTTTTTATCTTGTTTAAAGAAAAAAGCGGCATCACTTAGACGAGCACGCATTACTTTTTCATTACCGGCAATTACCTGCGAAGGATTAGTACTTTTTATATTGGATATAGTAATAAAATGAGCTAATAAGGCATTTTGATTATCTTTTAAGGCAAAACATTTTTGGTGGGCTTGCATGGAAGCAATCAAAGCTTCAGCAGGCACATCTAAAAATTCCTTTTCAAAATTAGCAATTAACGCTTCTGGCCACTCAACGATAGAGGTTACTTCATCAACTAAGCTTTCTGGCATGACAGCCTTTGCATTTTTAGTTTGGGCAAGCGTTTCTATTTGTTCAATAATTTGCGCTTTTCTTTTAGCAAAATCAACAACAACAAAGGCTTCCTCTAATAAAGATTCATAATCTTTTGCCTTCGTTATTTCAATTGCTTTAGGATGATGAAAACGATGACCATAGCTTTGATTTGATGCTTTAACACCAAGGATTTCACAATTAATTATTTCATCTTTAAAAAGCATGACAACCCAATGAACTGGGCGTGCAAATTCATGTAAACCCTCCCCCCAACGCATGGGTTTTGCAATGGGAAGCTTAGCTATGACATCAGCTAGCATATTAGGTAAAAGTGCTTTGGTTTTTTGCCCTTCTGTTTTAACTTCATAAGCAAACCATTCACCCTTATCTCCTGCCATACGTTTTAATTCACTAACATCAACCGAACAGGACTTAGCAAAACCAAGTAGTGCCGGCGTAGGTTCGCCCTTATCATTAAAGGCGGTATTAACGGCAGGGCCACGTTTAATTTGGCTTTGATTAGGTTGGCTTTCAGCCAATTGCTCAATACTTAAAGCAAGACGTCTCGGTGTCGAATAAGCTTTAAGATTTTGGAATGAAATTTGCGCCTTTGTTAAGGATTCTGATAAGCCTTGGGCTAAAGCGTCGGCTAAGGGTTTTACTGCACCAGAAGGCAATTCTTCTGTACCTAATTCAAATAAAAAATCGCTCACAATAATGTCCTCTTAGCCTTTGTTTTCTTGAGATACAGCCATGGGAAAACCAAGTGCTTCCCGAGCATCATAATAGGCCTTAGCAACCGCCTTAGAAAGATGCCTTACACGAAGAATATAACGTTGTCTTTCGGTGACTGAAATTGCTTTTCTCGCATCGAGTAAGTTAAAACTATGTGAGGCTTTAATAACCATTTCATAGGCCGGTAAAGGAAGGTTTAAATCCACTAATTTTTGTGCTTCTTGTTCGTAATAATCAAAAAGCTTAAAAAGATAATCGACATTGGCATGTTCAAAATTATAAGTTGACATCTCCACTTCATTTTGATGAAAAACATCACCATAAGTCACTACTTTACCATCAGCCGTTTTATTCCAGGGTAAGTCAAAAATATTATCAATACCTAAGACATACATAGCAATACGTTCTAAACCATAGGTTAATTCGCCTGTAATCGGTTTACATACAAGCCCACCTACCTGTTGGAAATAAGTAAACTGCGATACTTCCATACCATTTTGCCAAACTTCCCAACCTAAGCCCCAAGCGCCAAGTGTGGGAGACTCCCAGTTATCTTCAACAAAACGGATGTCATCAGCAAGTGGGTCAACACCTAAAGCTCTTAAGGAATTTAAGTATTTTTCCTGAATATCTAAAGGCGATGGTTTTAAAATAACCTGAAATTGATAATAATGCTGCACACGATTAGGATTTTCACCATAACGACCATCTGTAGGCCTACGTGACGGCTGCACATAAGCACAAGACCAAGGTTCAGGGCCGATTGCACGTAAAAAAGTGGATGGATGAAAAGTCCCTGCCCCTACTTCCATATCAAAGGGTTGTAGTAAGATACAACCTTCTTTTGCCCAAAATTGTTGTAAGGTCAAGATGATGTCTTGAAATGTGCTTGGTTTAGTCATTATTTATCTCTTAGAGAGTACATCTGGAAAAAAGGACCAATGATTGTCTTAAAAAAATCTATTATAACTTAGGGTTTGGGTTGAAGCCAGCTATGTATTGGGCTTAACGTCATTGCGAGCCCAAGGCTCACAATGACGATTAATTGGATTTAATTAAGTATTTGCTTTCTTAACTAAATCATTTAGAGTTTCAGCGCTTGCAGCACCTGGGATGAAAGTAGGAGTAGTACCTGCTTTTAACTTAGAATCCGTAGTTGCAGCAACGATAAAGGCTGGTGTACCCATTAAATGTAGGTTTTCAGCAAGCTTACGGTTCGCTTCAAGCTCATCAGCAACAGTTTTAGACTCCATATCTGCTTTCAGCTTCTCAACATTAAGGCCAGCATTCTTAGCAGCATCCATGATCATTTGCTCATTTAAACGACCATCTTGCTTAATTAAAGCTTCATGAAGAGCTAAGTATTTGCCTTGCATTGCTGCTGCTAAAGCGGCTTTAGATGCAAGTTCAGAACTTTTACCAAAGATTGGGAATTCTTTATATACAACTTTAACATTGCCATTTTTCTTTAATAATTCGCTGATAACTGGGGCCATTTTTTTGCAATGGATACATTGATAATCAAAAAACTCAACAATAGTAACAGGCGCTTTAGGGTTTCCAGCAACAGCGCTACCAGTAAATAATTGATTAGCATTTTGTAAGATAGCCGCTTCAGCTTGTTTTTGCATAGTTTGTTGTTGTTTTTGCTGTAGGGCTTGAGAAGCTTCAAGTAACACTTCTGGGTTGTTAAGCAAATAATCATGCATGATTTTTTCAATTTGTTGCTTTTGAACATCAGACATTGGTGCTGCATCAGCTGCTATTGCTAATGGTGCAGCTAAAGCTAGAGTACTTGCCATCAATAAATGAGTTAACTTCACATCCTTCCCCTTAAAATAAATTATCAAAGATAAATTGCACACAAAACCTAACATCAGCTAGGTATAAATTCAAGGATTTAAGTTGAATAATTGTCATTCTTAGCTTCGGTATTAAGGCCTCTATACTAAATTCGCATAAGCAAGCACTAACCACTTCGCTCCTTCATTAGCAAAATTGACCTGAATACGAGTATGAGCACCTGAACCTTCTACTGCTAAGACAACGCCTTGTCCAAACTTAGGATGAGTCACTGTTTGTCCTAAAGCAAAACCAGATTCATTACTATGATAAGACATTTTCTGTGCGGTTTGCATCGGTTGAAAACGGGTTTGCTGAACACGCACAGGCTGTAAGAAATCTTCCGGAATTTCGTTTAAAAAACGCGAGGGTCTATGATATTCCTCTCTGCCATATTGGCGTCTTACTTCGGCATAACTTAAGACTAAAAGTTCTTTTGCTCTTGTTAAACCCACATAGCAAAGGCGTCTTTCTTCTTCCATACGACCAGGTTCTTCATGAGCCTGCTTGCTTGGGAAAACCCCTTCTTCTAAGCCAACTAAAAATACAACAGGAAATTCTAAACCTTTTGCTGCATGAAGTGTCATAAGATGCACATAAGACTCATATTCTTTAGCCTGCATTTCCCCTGCTTCTAAAGAGGCGTGCGCTAAAAAGGCAAGAAGCTTTGGTAATTCTTCCTCCTCGTTATAGTCATAACGAAATTCTTTAGCTGCATTCACTAATTCTTGTAAGTTTTCTAGTTTTGACTCGGATTTATCCGCTTTAATTTTAGCAAAATGAGCGTACAGACCACTTTTTTCAATAACCGTACTAATTTGCTCATCAAGTTCCATATGGCTAAGTTCAGATGTCAGTTGCTGAATTAGATTTAAGAAAGCAGTTAAAGCAGTCGCTGCTCTTTGTGTTAATCCTTTTTGTTCTAATAAATTAAGCGAAGCCTGCCATAAGGATAGGTTTTCATTTCGAGCAATAAAACGAGCCTCATCTAAAGTTTTTTCACCGATGCCTCTCGTCGGAAAATTAACGACTCTTTCAAAGGCTGCATCATCATTCGGATTGGCAATTAATCTTAAATAAGCGAGTGTGTCTTTGACTTCAGCTCTTTCGAAGAAGCGTAAACCACCATGGATACGATAGGCAATATTGGCTCTTAATAAGGCTTCCTCTAAAACCCGAGATTGAGCATTAGAGCGGTAAAGAATAGCAATTTCATCAGCACTTTTTCCTTGATTTAGCAAAGCGCTAACGCGGTCACTAATAAAACGAGCCTCATCTAATTCATTAAAACCATTATAAACCGAAATTTTTTCGCCCTTATTGCCTTCGGTCCACAAATTTTTACCCAACCTGTCGCTATTATTAGCGATAAGTGCATTAGCTGCACTCAAAATAGTTGCTGTTGAACGATAATTTTGTTCTAGACGAACTATTTCAGTATGGGGAAAATCTTTTGAAAAACGATGAATATTTTCGACTCGAGCGCCTCGCCAACCGTAAATAGACTGATCATCATCACCCACTGCTAAAACAAAGGCAGTATCACCTGCTAACAATCTTATCCAAGCATATTGAATGGTATTGGTATCTTGGAACTCATCCACCAAAATAGCTCGGAAGCGCTCTCTATAATGGCTTAAAAGTGCAGGGTTATCGCGTAAAAGCTCATGACAGCGAAGTAATAACTCAGCAAAATCAATAACACCGGCTCTTTGGCAGGCCTCTTCATAGCCTTTGTAAATTTTAATTAATGTTGGCAAGGGGCCAAAATCTTGCGCATCAATGTGAGCTGCTCTTAAACCCTCATCCTTTTTACCATTAATAAAGGACTGGGCTTGCTTAACGGGCCATCTTTCTTCATCAAGATTTAAGGCTGCTAAAACGCGCTTTATCATACGTGCCTGATCATCGCTATCTAAAATATGAAATTGCTCAGGCAAACCTGCTTCTGCATAATGACGTCTTAATAAGCGATGGCAAAGACCGTGGAAAGTACCTACCCATAAACCGACTACAGGCAGAGACAATAAATGATTAAGCCGCGCTTTCATTTCGCCCGCAGCCTTATTGGTAAAAGTTACAGCTAAGATAGAATGAGGTGAAATATGTTCTTTTTCGATTAGCCAGGCGATTCGATTAACTAAAACCCTTGTCTTGCCACTACCTGCACCGGCTAAAACTAGCATATTACCGGGTTCGGCCATTACAGCTTCTTGCTGTTTCGAATTTAAACCTTCTAAAAGCTTGGGAATTGACATCTATCTTCCAACCAAAAAAACTTATCCGCATTATCTTAAATTTAGCAGCTAAAGACAAAAAATTATTCGACAACGATATCTGGAAATTGATTCGCATAATTAATCGGTTTGCTAGCAAGGCTCAGAGCTGCCTTTAAAGCAACCATGTTAAATGGCTCTGCTAAGGCATCATTATCATAACTTGCTGTAGGTTGCCCTTTATCGCAATCACTTTGAATCCGTGCATTTAAAGGAAGTTCACCTAAAAAAGGCAGTTTAAATGATTCAGATAAAGCCTTTGCTCCGCCTGTTCCAAAAATCGCCTCGGGATGGCCGCATTGGCTACAATGATGCAAAGACATATTTTCAACTAAGCCTAAAACATCAATATTTGTTTTCTCAAACATTTTAATCGCTTTCTGTGCATCTAAGGTGGCTACATTCTGAGGGGTCGTCACCACAATAGCGCCAGCAAGCGGGATTTTTTGCACCAAACTTAATTGAATATCACCTGTGCCAGGAGGTAAATCAATTAAGAGGTAATCTAGTTCATCCCATAAAGTGATATCGAGCATTTGAATTAGGGATTTGGCAAGCATAGGGCCACGCCAAATTAAAGCCTCATTGCTATCGGTTAAGTAGCCTATCGACATGGCTTGAATGCCATGGGCAGAAACAGGCAAATAACCCTCGTCCTTCGTTACAACAGGTGACACTTCGCCTAACATTAAAGGAACACTTGGGCCATAAATATCCGCATCTAAAACACCAACACGTGCTCCAGCCTTGGCTAAGGCAATAGCAAGATTGACTGTCACCGTTGACTTGCCAACGCCCCCCTTCCCAGAAGCCACTGCAATGGTATTTTTCACTCCTCTTAAGCCCTTCCCTGGTAACTGGGTTCGATGAGCACGAATAAAAGAGTCTATAGTAATTTTAAATTGATAATCTGGTAAGGCTTCAACTAAGGCTTTTTCCAATTCAGGAATTAAAGTTTTTTCTAAGGGACGATGGGGAATTGGACTTTTTAAATTTAATATAACTTGGTTATTTTCAAGTTTTATCTCCTCTTTTAAACTTAATTCTTTAGCACTTAAGTTTAGAGATGGGTCTTTTACTTTTTGCAAAAGACTTTCTATTACTTGCTCTATCTTCATCGATTTTGCTTTCTTTAAGAATTTAAACATACAAGGATACCATTAAATTGTCCTAAGCTCAGGATTTAAACCAAATATAAATTGACCATTTTTTATTCAATATGGTACAATTTTTTATTATTTACAACTATACGAGCTTTTATGGGCTTAGAATATCATCTTTATCTTGCTAAAAAGACAATAAAATATGTGCGTTCATTAATTTCCGGTTCGTCTACGGAAGATTTATCATGGAAAAAAGACTGGGATTTTGAAGAAATTGATAAAACCAGGGAGGGTCTAGATGAGTTAGCAGAGAAAGGCATATTCCTCAAGTATTGCCATCTTTCTTTATTCAATGATCATTTTAAAAAATTAATCGAAAACAAAATGGGATTTTGTGGTGAATTATCCATATTAGCTTTTGAATATCTCGCCAAAAGATATCCTATTTCTATCGATATCTGCCGTTTTGAGGGTGGCGATCATATTCTTCTTGTACTAGGTAGACCTTCTGGTTCCAATAAAGACAACATTGAAACTTGGGGAGATGCCGTTATCTGTGACCCTTGGGCTAACAAGGCCTATCCTGTTAAGCAATTAGAGAAAATGAAAAAATCAGAAGCAGTCAAACTTCATCCTTCACTTTATGCCGCTTACCCATCCTCCCGCACTGAATATCACCATTTAAAAGGCGATTTACAAATAATTCATAGTGAAAAACCAATGAAACGCAGCGCATCTAATCTTAAAAAAGCAGGTGATTTATTTTTTTCTGTTGAGGGTAAAAAGTCTAAAGATGATAACTTTGTACCTATTTATTCAGAAAAAGCTTTTTTCACAAGAAAAGAACTTGCTGCAAAACGCAAATTAACTCAAGACTCTATTATAAGAAAACATACTCCATAACCAATATAACATGCCAAAAATTGGAATAGAAATCCCTTGTATCTTAAGAACTCGCTTCAAACGACCACTCGACCCAGGTTCCTGTTGCAAGATAATATAACCCACAACAAATAGGCTCTTTGAATGTTTGGCTTAAAAGATGGGCATAGGCATTCACCTGGGCTCGATGCTTATTTTGCGCTAAGACATCTTCTTTACCTGTTTTAAAATCAATTATCCAACGAATACCTTTATCAACAAAGGTTCTATCAATAATCCGTGTTGCTATTTGCCCTTTATCTTCAATTAAGATTTCATATTCGTTACGTTCATCGATGTGGGCTTTTATAATCCAGTTCCCTACATCGGAATTAAACAAAATATCAATTTGCTTTCTTAAAATAAGATAAGCTTCTTCCTTTTTTACTTCAGTTAAACCTAAAAAACTAAGCTTTCTCTTGATTTGCAGCCAAGGAAGAGCCTCAATATTGTCAGGATGCTTTTCACAAATCCATTGCAATAATTCATGGCTAAAAATACCTAAGGTTTTAGGAAAAGTATCCGTTAACAACGAAGGTAGCTCATTTAATTCTTTATTATAAATGGAGGGTTCTACATAAAAATGGGAAGGTAGGCGAAAAATAGGAAAATGATTTATTTCATCTTTTTCTATACACTCCTCTTCTTCCTCATCCCCCTCAAATATTTCATTTAAAAGTTCGCGAAAGGTATTTTTCTTTTCTTCGGTTTTACTATCAAATAAATAAAGCCTTTTTTTAGCACGGGTTACAGCAACATATAAGAGGCGTTGTAATTCATAAGCATTTTTCTCATCATCCAAACGCCCTAAATAGTCATAGATTGAGCAATTTTCCTCATGCTCAGCTTTTAAGGGAGACACTAAAATTAAATCTTCTTTTTCTGTAGGAAGAGTAAGAAAACGCAATAAAGGTTTATCTTTATTGCTTGGCTTTGCCCCTAAGCCAGGTAAAATGACTGAATCAAACTCAAGACCCTTTGATTTATGAATAGTCATAATTTCAACTTGGGCTAAACTAAAATCTTTAGCGAAAAGTTTATTAAATTCTTGTTCAAAGGCAGCCATATCAAAGCCTTTTTCTGGCTTATCAAAATTATCTAAAAGCTGCCAAAATTGCTCAATCTGCCCTAGCTCATTTTCACTTAAATAACTATCAGCCTTTAATCTTTTAAAGGTTTTTCGAAGCCAAGAACTTAATCTTTCTTGCTCTCTTGTTGCAAGTGCTTCTTGCATTTCACTTGCAAAAAATCGAACTCTTAATTGACCATCTTCAGATAAAGCATTAAGACTTAGATCCTCATTTAGAGCCGTCAATAAAGGTTTTTTAGCGGCATAATTAGCCAAGCTATGTAAATCGTTTAAACTAAGCCCACAATAAGGGCTTCTTAATAAAGAAAACCAATAAAGGCGATTGGCAGGATAAATTAAAGCCTTCGTTAACATTAAAAGATCGCGTAAATGCGGTAATTGCGATAAGGGCTCAATATCCACCCCCTGAAAACTAATTTGCCGTTCTCTTAAAACAGGCACCAACTCTGATAATTGGTTTCTTGAACGCACTAAAATAGCAATTTTATTGTCTGGATATAATTTTAATTCTTGTTCTATAAGCTCAGCTATTGCCAGCGCCTCTTTATGTTTATCACTAAATTGAACTGCTTTTGTGTAACTTTCGGGTAACGCTTTTAAAGCACTTTCTGAAGAATGAAAAGCAATAGCGCCTAATTCCATATTATCTTTCACTGGAAAGATAGATTTAAACTGCGTATTAACCCAATTAATAATCGTTTCTGTCGAACGAAAATTAGTTTTTAAAGCAAGATACTGTAATTGGATAGGCCCTATCCCTTCCATTTTTGCTTTTAAAAAAAGACCAACCTCTGCTTGCCTAAAGCGATAAATCGATTGCATCGGATCGCCTACTAAAAATAAGGTTTTCCCCTGCTCAGGCAAAAAACCCTGCACTAATTTAGTGAGTAATTGATATTGCTGAATGGAAGTATCTTGGAATTCATCAATTAATAAATGATGGATACTATGATCAAGATAAAGTGCTAAATCAGTTGGCTCATCTTCAGTTCCTAAGGCATACAAAGCCTGCTCTGATATCGCATTAAAATCAACCTCAGCATTGTCTTTAAAAAGAAGATGTAAAAAAGCAACTGCCAAGGGTAAAAAATGAAATAAAGCAGATAAACATGCCCATTGTTGCTCGGAATACAAGGGCTCTGGAATTTGTTTTGCCTTAACAAGGCTATCTAAAAAGGCAGGTTTTTCACTGAGATAAGCGAGTAATTCTTTGGACTGCTCTTTAAGGCTCTGATAAATTTCATCATCACAACTGCCTTTTTTCAAGCCCACATGATGATCAAAAGCCTTACGCAATTTATTATCTGAAGTTAAAATTAAAGCTGCTAAGCCTTTTATCTTTTCGCGAGTTAATTCAGCTGTTGACCAATCTTTAAGGACAAAGCGCATCGATTGTTGGTTATTTTCAATTGCTGCCATCTGACTTGATAAGCTTCTTAAAATCTGCCAATCCGCTTCTTCAAGACAGGATGAAAAAAGAGCTATTTCTTTTGCTTCAATCGAGACAAGCATCTTTAAAAAACTGGCCTTATCTTGCTCTTTAGCTAAATAAAGCATTTCCATCCACTGCGAACGATTGGCTAACATTTGGCTAATGAGTGCAATAAATTTATCCTGCCTATTATCCAAATGCTCTAACACCGATTTTAAAGCAGGCTGCAATTCTTTTTCATCCAGCGCATGTCTTAATAAATCTTTCGCAGCCTGAATATAATAAACATTAGCCCTTTCAGTGACCTTGGCAAAAGCAGGTATATTTTTTTCATTGAAAGGAATTGCTTGATTAATCATTTGGCAAAGGGAGTCGAGAGTCATTACCTTTAAACGAGAAGGATTCTCTAAAATTTGCCAATTCTTTAATTGAGAGCGAGCTAAGGCTTCTTTGGCATAGTTAAAAGTTTGCTCTTGGTGGACTGAAAGCGGTTTCTCCCCCATTTCAACTTTGGTAAGTGCTTTTAAAATCCGCTCTTTCATTTCGGAGGCGGCCTTACGGGTAAAAGTAAGGGCTACAATTTCTTCCGGTGCTTCAACCTGACCTAAAAGTCTTAAAAAACGTTGGGTTAGTATTTCTGTTTTACCGGAGCCTGCGGGCGCCTCAACAATAAACGATTGTTGAGGATCAATGGCTAGGCGTCTTTCTTGGCTATCTAACAACAGCATAATTAATCCAAAATCAATTCTTTAGCTGGTGCTCTTAAATTGTAATTGGAACTCATCACATAACCATAAGCACCGACATTGGCAATCAACATAATATCCCCCTCAGCAGACTCAGGTAAAAAGCGGTCATAACCAAGCGTATCACCTGTTTCACAAATAGGGCCAACAATATGAGCAAGCTCAATCTTGTCTTGATGAATACGGCTAAGATTAACAATTTCATGATAAGCACCATAAAGACTGGGGCGAAGTAAACTATTCATCCCCGTTTCAATACCCACGAATCGTTGCTTGCCTTTTTTCTTATGTTGAGTAATTTTTGCCAAAATCACGCCCGATTGAGCAACAAAAAATCGGCCAGGCTCAAGCCAAAATTGGATATCATGTAAACTATTTTTAACAGCCATTAAAGCATCATCTAAGATTTTTAAATCAAGCTCTTGCTGCGTAGGCTTATCAGCAATTCCTAAACCGCCACCTAAATTAATAATTTTTACAGAAGGGAAACGCTCTGCAAGCTGCACTAGGGTTTGTGCTGTTTGCTGCCATAATTCAGGGCTTAAAATACCAGAACCAGAATGAGAATGTAAACCAATAACATTAATTTCATACCGTTTAATCAGTTCTTCAGCCAAAGACAAATCTTCTTTAGGAATACCAAATTTAGATTCATTTCCACCAGTATAAACATGGCGATGGTGGCCTGCCCCGGAACCTGGATCTATACGTAATAAAATTGATTTATGACGGAATAAATCGCCCCATTTGTCCAAAGGATAAAGACTATCAATAGTCAAATAACAACCTAATTCGAGCGCTTTTTCATATTCTTTTTTAGAGGCAAAATTAGGTGTAAAAAGGAGTTTTTCACGGTTAATATCAGGAAATAAAGTTAAAACATGCTCTAACTCCTCTTGAGATACACATTCAAAACCAATTCCCATCTCATATAAAGACATTAATACAGCTGCATTGGGATTAGCTTTGATCGCATAAAAAAGCGTATCAATTGATTTTAGCGCTTGTAGCTCTTGGGCTTTGGCAACAACAGTCGGTTTATGATAAACATAACAAGGCGAATTATTTTCAGCAAGCCTTAATAAGGAAGCTTGTTCTTGCTCCCACCAAGATGATTTCTTTTCTATAGTCAAACCAAATTCTTCCTGCCAACTTTTTGAGTAATAAAAGCTTTGAGGATTATTTTCAATTAAAAGCTCATGTAAGCTACGACCTAATTTTTCTGCATCATTACTATCAACAACGAAAGTTAAATTCAAATCATTGGAGGCAAGCGACATAAGATAGATTTTTTTAGAATCTAATACTTCTAATACAGGCCCTAATTGCGGTAAAACCGTACGTATTTGATGACCAACCAACGATACTGAGCTACATTGCCTAATTATTTTGGCGCGGCCAAATTCATTTAGGTCCGCCAATAAATCATCTAAAATAGATTGTTTATAAATTTTAACGTTGGTATCTAAAGATAGAGTTACGTTAAATTGCGATGAAGACAGTAAATCAACAGAAACGCCCCTTGCTTTGAAAGCAGCGAAGACTTCCGCTAAAAATCCAACCTGCTGCCACATATGTAAAGTATCAATAGAATATAAAATAATTTCATGCTTCACTTGGATTGATTTAATAGGCGGTGCCTTGTCATCCACATCTTTACAAATACGAGTACCTGAATGAGCAGGATAGGCAGTATATTTGACCACCATCGGAATACCTGCTTTTTGAACCGGTTGAATGGAATTAGGTTGTAAAACCTTAGCACCCATCGACGCAATTTCTTGCGCTTCATCGTAATTCAATTGCTTTAATAGACGTGCATTGGGTAATTGATGTGGATTAGCAGTATAAATTCCCGCAACATCCGTCCATATTTCGCATTCGCTTGCTGATAAAATAGCAGCGAGCAAAGCAGCCGAAGTATCAGAGCCCCCTCTTCCCAACAAAACGGTCTCACCATGGGGATTGGCTGCAAAAAAGCCTTGAGTAATAATAGCAGCCTTACCTGTTTCTAAAAATTGAGCTGATAATTCAGGATTAGGTTCAGAATGACAACGAGCTGATAAATAATTAAGATCGTCACTTCCAGTAATGGGTGTGGAAATTAAAGCGCTTCTTACATCAAACCAATGGCAACTAACACCAGAGGCTTCAAGAAAAGCATGGCCTAGTTTGGTCATCATCAATTCACCTAGGCTTAAGATCTGCGCCTTTATTTTTGCAGGTGCTTCTTTTAATAAAGCAATACCAGTCAGCCAAAGTTTTAATTGCTCAAAATCTTTTTCGATAAGAGTGAAGGGAACTTGAAGACTTTCTGCTAGATTGATATAACCTTGACGCAATTCTTCTTCAATAGCTTGATGCTCATTATAAAGTGCTGTCTCAATTGATTTTTCAAGCTTATTTGATGCATCAGTTAAAGCAGAACAAACGATAACCGGTTGTAAACCTTTGGCAATATGTTCCTTCGTAATAGCAACAATGTTATTCCAATTTTTGAATGAAGATACCGAAGTACCACCAAATTTGGTTACGATTTGTTGCATTTTTATTCTCGCTCAAAAAATATACAGACTAGCATGCTCCAAGGGAGAAAAACAAGTGGGTTAGGAAGAAGATCTTTGTTACAAAAAAATAATCATGCAGCATTTGTAATCACATTGTTTTTTTTAAATAATTTTGATGACATAGTTTCAGTTTTTTTAAAAAGAAGCGTTTGAAAAGAGATTATTTTCATTTATTATGCTACCTGATTTATGGATTATAGATGTATTAAAACATACATTTTAATATTAGGAGTGTGGAGTGAAGAGAATGCAAAGACCTATAAGAACAATAATAAGCTCAGCTGTTTTATCTGTAATCGCTGCAAATGCTGCGAATGCAGGAAGTTTCTCTCTTTATACAGAGAGTAGCCCAGCTGCAATTGGAAACTATGCTGCGGGTATTGCTGCTGAAGCAGCTGATGCGTCTACAGGTTGGTACAACCCAGCAGGTCTTTCCTTAATACATAGCACCCAAGCAGTAGTCGGTGTTGTCGGTGTTTATCCTTCTGCAAAATTAACTGGTACTAGTACTTTCACAACGCTACCTCTAGACCCTTATTCACAAAGTTTTAGTGGCTTACAAGGCGCAAAAACGGCATATGTTCCTTCTTTTCATGCTGCAATGCCTTTAGGTCCTAATGTGACTGTTGGTTTTAGTACACTTGCTCCTTTCGGTTTAGCAACTCAATGGTTTAATACAAGTCCAGTTCGTTATTCAGCAACAACCAGCCGTCTTTTAACGTCTAACTTTGCTCCTGAAATTGGTGCAAAAGTGACTGAGCATTTTGCCTTAGGTTTAGGTATTGATTTACAGTACGCAAGAGTTAAATTTAACCGTGTTCTTGGTTCACCTGCCTTATTACAAGAATTTGGCGCACCTGCAACTACCTTGGATTCTTTAAGCTATAACAGAGGACAATCTTTTGGTGTTGGTTTCCATACAGGTCTAATGGGTATCTTTAACGACAACCACACACGTATTGGTGTTAACTACCAATCTCAAATGAAGCATCATTTTAATGGATATAACCAACTTCATGGCCGCTTATCTAATCTAAGCGCTGAACTATCTCCAGAAGCAGTACTTGCTGCAAATCCAACTAACTCTATTTGGAATAGTGCTTTATCTTCTAACAATATTGCCTTACCTGATGTAGTAACCGTGAGTGGATACCAAGACATTAACCAACAATTTGCAGTTCTTGCATCTGCTGTTTACACCGGTTGGTCTTCTTTAAAGACAATTCAATTGAATGGTGTTAGTGCTTATTCTGCTGGCTTAGGTCAAGTATTAGTGAATTCATCAACATCTGAATACTACCGTGATACCTGGCGTTTTGCTGTTGGTGCTAACTACCATTACGATGAAAAATTAATGATTCGTGCAGGTACAGGTTACGACCAAACTCCTACACGTGATAGATATAGAGATATCCGTGTACCTGATTCAGACAGATGGGCAGCTTCTGTTGGTGCACATTATCAAGTAATGCCCTCAATCGGCGTTGACCTAGGTTATACCCACTTATTCTCTGTAGGTAAAACTAGAGTTAATAAGACTGATACCGTAGGCACAGGAAGCTTTTATAACATCAATGCAAAAATCGATGCACAGGCAGATTTAGTTGGTTTACAAGCAGTCTGGACTTTAGATGCGCCAGTCGAAGTTACTAAATAATCTTTTGTAATTGATAAAAAAAGCCAGGTTAAACCTGGCTTTTTTATAAGAGGTAAGCCCTATTCATGAAACGGCCATATTTGGCACATCTTGCGATAAAATCTCTACTCAAATCTGTCCGCTTATACTACTTCCAACAGCGGGGCGTGACCTATTACGCTTTTTTATTTTTTTAATTCAAAAATTATGAATTTTCTGTAATGCGTGCTAAACCTGGACCTTCAACTGTCACAGTAAAGTTATTACCTGAAATTTGCTTAGGCAAGATATCGCCTGTTTGAATATCCATACTAACATAACCTACATCAACAGGATTGGCAGTATTGGTTTTCATTTTAATTAATGCAGGGCAACGTCCATTCACAATATGCCCATAACAAGCTATTCTTACTAAACTCCAATGCACTTTACCAATACTATTAGCTTGAGTAGGTACTGGAGATGCTTTTCCTGCTACAAAAGCATTTGATTGGTACGGTGTATTATTATAAGTAATTAAATAGGCAGGGCTTGCAAAAGCAGCGGCAGCACCAAGACCTAAAAAAGTAGCAACTGTTTTTTTAATTAACTTCATTAAATTTTCTCCAAATTAAAATAAATTGAATCAACATATCTTATAATTAAACAAAGCAAAAAAATCCCCAGAATTTTAAGAAGAAAGTTTATAGAAAGATGTTGCTTTGATTAAAAGAAATGATAGATAAAAGATAATATCAATCGATTTGAGGTTTAAGGAAGCGATACTATAGGCGAAGTGAGATAGAGAAACAAGAAATTTATCTAATGAATAGAAGCTTGAAACTTAAACTCGTTTAAATCCTTTCATAACAAAGATAAAGCAATTTACCTCTTCAGTGGAGTTTAGAAAGGGGTCTATGGTAAAATAACCCATACTATTACCCACATTGTTATTAAGTTAAGAAATAAAAATCATTTCAGCTAAAAGCTAAGGATGACAGATATAACTTAACCTAATGGCCATGATACTACCCCTTTAGGTGCTAACATGTCAGAAAATTATACAGCCGAAGCCATTGAAGTCCTAAGTGGCCTTGAACCAGTCCAGCGCAGACCAGGTATGTATACTGATACTGCAAAACCCAATCATTTAGCACAGGAAGTTTTAGATAATAGTGTTGATGAGGTAATGGCTAGCTTTGCAAACCAAATTACAGTTTGTTTACATGAGGATGGCTCCGTTGAAGTCTCCGATAATGGTCGAGGTATGCCAGTTGATATTCATCCACAGCTAGGATTAAGTGGTGTGGAGGTGATTATGACTCGCTTACATGCCGGTGGTAAATTTTCTGATAAAAACTATGCTTTTTCTGGTGGTCTTCATGGAGTCGGTGTTTCAGTAGTCAATGCTCTATCAGAACGAGTGGATGTCACGATTAAACGAAATGGCTTAATTTACAATATGGCCTTTGCCAATGGTGATAAAATTGAAGAGCTCAATGAAATTGGCATCACCAAAAAAAGAGATACAGGCACAATCATTCGTTTCTGGCCCAACGCAAAATATTTTGATACGACTAAAATAGCAGTTAAACAATTAGTGCATGTGTTAAGAGCCAAAGCCGTATTATGCCCTGGTTTATCAATGACTTTTATCAATAAAATTGATAATGAAGAATTAAATTGGTGTTATGAAAAAGGTTTAGCGGATTATCTTAGCCAAATTTTACCCGAAGATTATTTTCCCGAAGAACCATTTACTGGCGAATTTGTCAGCGCTGAAGCAACTGTTGATTGGGCTTTAGCCTGGTCAGCAACACCTAATGCAAGTCTTAATGAAAGTTATGTGAATTTAATCCCCACACCTGCGGGAGGGACTCATGTAAATGGCTTACGTTCTGGTCTTTTTGATGCCCTGGCTGATTTTTGTGAATTACGTAATTTATTACCACGTGGTATTAAGCTTTCGGCAGATGACCTTTTTGAACCCTGTCATTATGTGCTTTCAGTCAAAATGAAAGAGCCACAATTTGCAGGTCAAACTAAAGAGCGCCTAAGCTCTAGGCAAACAGCAAGCTTTGTAAGTTCTGTTGTAAAAGACGCCTTTGCTCTTTGGCTAAATCAGCATCGCAATTTCGGTGAAACGATTGCTAATCTTGCAATTGAGCGTGCTCAAAAGCGCTTACGTCAAGCTAAACAAGTATCAAGAAAACGTATCAGCCAAGGCCCTGCCCTACCTGGGAAATTAGCTGATTGTTTACAACAAGATTTAAGCCAAGCTGAATTATTTTTAGTCGAAGGCGATTCTGCTGGTGGTTCAGCTAAGCAAGCAAGAAACAAGGATTATCAAGCTATCTTACCTTTAAGAGGTAAGATTCTTAATTCTTGGGAAGTCGCTTCCTCTGAAGTATTAGGTTCACAAGAAATTCATGATATCTCTGTTGCAATTGGTGTTGATCCCGGCTCAGCTGATCTCACTGGCCTTCGTTATGGCAAGATTTGTATCTTAGCTGATGCGGATTCTGACGGTGCCCATATTGCTACGCTACTTTGCGCCTTATTCTTACGCCATTTCAAACCCTTAATTAAATCGGGTCATGTTTTTGTTGCCATGCCCCCACTTTATCGAATAGATGCAGGAAAAATGGTTGAATATGCTTTAGATGATGAAGAAAAAGAACGTGTCATTGAAAAATTGCAAAGCTCATCTAGAGCTAAAGTAAACGTACAACGCTTTAAAGGTTTAGGTGAAATGAACCCCTTGCAGTTAAGAGAGACTACAATGGATCCGAATACCCGCCGTTTAGTCCAGCTAACTTTAGACAATGAAGAAGAAAGTTTATCATTAATGGATATGATGTTAGCTAAAAAAAGAGCTTCTGATAGAAAAACTTGGCTAGAAACCAAAGGTAATTTATCTGATTTAGCTGAAAATACGATTATTGACAGCTAAATATTAATCACACCAAAAAAATGTTTATAAAAAATACTTGTTTGTTATAATAAAACCATAAAAACCGCTGATTTTCTAATATGGCTATAACTGTTCGGGTAGTTAAAACAGATAATTATTATTATTTTGTTCTTATTTCAGAGCAAGTAATACCGCCTGGTTTAATGAATCGTTTTAAGGCTTTGTGTAAAGAAAAACAATCTATTAAAAGCAAAACCAGCGAAATGGAGCTTTTAAACTTTAGTATTGAAGGCAAAAAAGAAGAAATTCAGCAATTTTTTCAATCTTTACTTCAATGCGGCGCAGTTTATAAAAGAGTGAAATGCTGTTGGCAAAAAGATTCGAAAGTAAAATATTCTATTGAGTTACATCCTAAAAATCCTAAGCGCCTTGCCAGCCTCCAAACAAAAGTAAATAAAATCAAATCGCAATTACCCAATGTAAATTTTGAATACTTTCCTTTTACACAAATTTTAGAAATACCCATCTTTATCAAACCAGCAATAGTCTTAGCACTCTTAAAAATATTGATAGAGGATTCTGGATTTAAACAGAAATATTCTTTCATTATAGAGAATGAGCGATTAGAGCGGGCTTATAAAGTTTATATTAATAAACCTAATTATATACAAATTGATAATGCCCTGCTTAATCAGTTTGAATTTGATGGCTATGTAGATCCACTTTCAGGACAACCCGAAAAACCTATTCCAGAACCCACTTCTGTAGCAATGCTTAAAGATGCAGTGAAGCACGCACTACAAAATTACCAAAAATGGTATAAAGGTGAGAGAGAGCCTGAGGGAAAACCTTATCGAGGTAAAGAGAACGGTTTTTTTACAAGATGGAGACACACCAAAAATGGACAGAGGGATGCAAAAGAATTATATAAAAAAATACAATCTAAAAACTCAGCTGAGGAAATTAATAGCGAAATTGATACCTTTTTAAATCAATATAAAAATGGCCAAGCTATTCACGTTCATTCCTTCGCCTCCTTTTTATTAGATAACTTAAATCAATTTCATGATTCGCCTTGGCAACATTTACAACCTAATAAGAAAACGAATAAATATGAATATACCCGAGCTCTTTCAAAAAGCTAGGTTTGAAAAAACATTTAAAATGTAGCCAGGATGAAGCGAAGCGTTGGTAATCCTGATATTTTTTTAACCAACATTGAACAAGCAATTCCCCTCCCACAAGGGAAAGGGATTTACCTTTGATAACCTACTTCAACAACGGCAATAAATTGGAATAATCATCGGTCCAAAGATAACCTGATTCTATTGCAAATTTCCAATTTTCCTTAGCCATTAAAAGATTAGCTAATCTACTATTTGCAGTCAGCAATACCCATTCTGAAGCAAATTGGCCGAGATTTACATTGCCGTTGTCAAATTTCTTAAGCACTATCAAATCGAGCTGTTTGGCCGCTGCGATTAATACAGGTAATAAATTCAAATGACGGTTAGATATATGCACTAAGATTGCGCCATCCTCTTTAATTGCATTTTGATAGGTTAAAAAGGCTTCCAACGTCAATAAATGGGTTGGTATGGCATCGGATGAAAATGCATCTAAAACCAGTAAATTATTCTTTTGGCTAATCTCTTTTAATGCAAGCCTCCCATCCGCTTCTTCGACTGAAATTTTAGGGGAACATTCACTTAAATAAGTAAAGAATTGAGGGTTTTTAGCAATGGAGATAACTTGGCCATCGATATCAATATAATGAAGATTATCTTCTTTAGCGAATTGACAAGCCATAAGACCCGTACCTAAACCGATAATAGTTGCATTAAGGCTAGGATGAAATTCCTTTAAAGATTTAATTACGCCTTGGGTTGGCCCGTAATAAGCAACCGTTCCCAATAGACGCGGCTCTTCTATCAACTGATATCCATGAATGGTGCTTTGACTCATTAGTACATGCGCGTAAGGGGCTAATAATACTTGTTTTACGCCATAAAAATTACGCAAACCAGCCAAGGTTGTTGTGGGTTTAAAATAACTAGAGAAAATAGAAAATAACAATATTGCCATAGATAAAATGAGATTAATCCTGCTTTTAGGCCAAATAAAGGCTAAGGCAAGACCCAAAATCAGCAAGACATGATGCTTTTTAATCATGGCAACAATACTGGTTCCTTCATTGGGAAGGAAATAATCAATTAAAATGAAAAGGCTTAAAATAAGAGGAACAAAATTAAAGAACCATTTTTTATTTAAAGGCAACAAGGCAAAAGCAAATAATAAGACTAAAGGATATTCCAGGGCTGTATTAAAAATATGGGGTGCAATTAGACCATTAAATAATCCGGCTATTGCACCACCTATACTTAAACAAAAATAAAATGAAGTTAAGGATTGAGCATTAGGCCGTGAGGCAACTAATTTTCCATGACTTAAAAGCGCTATGACAAAAAAGCTCGATAAATGAATTCCTATAAGCTCTAAAGCAGGAACTGCATGAGAACCAAAAATAAAGCCAAGCATCGGGAATAATAGAGCAAACAAACTTATTTGTTCTACAAGGCGTTGAGAGATTAGAGGCTTTTTAGCAAAGGTAATAATAAAAGACAGTAAATAAAGCGCTAAAGGCACAATCCAAAAAAGAGGCGTTGCAGCAATATCCGTTGAAATGTAAAAGGTTACCCCTAACATCAAACTACATGGAATAAAACTATAAGCTATCCAAAGAAGCTTTTGTTTTCCTGGTACAAACTGACTATCTTCTTTCGAAAGTGGCTTGAAATAAAAACCCAAGAAGATAAGAGCAAGTAATAGTAAATAAACAAGATAAAGATTATTCCAATAATAAAATAGTTTATTTAATCCGATAAAACGCTCTAATAAAAAAGGATAAGATAAGAGCGCTAAAAAACTACCGCAATTAGAGGCTGCATATAAAAAATAAGGATCTCCTGCTTCTTTCTCACGAGTTTGACTATAAGCAAATTGCAGTAAGGGTGCTGAAGCACCTAATACAAATAAAGGGATAGAAAATTTTTGTATCAAAGTTTGTAAAATAGCCAGCTCAGGCCGATGATGCATTGAAACAATCGCTTGTTTTAGGGGTAAGGCAAAAAGACTTAATAGAACTACAGTAAGATGAGTTAATTTCCAGCCCCACACTTTTTTAAATTGACTTAAACACCAGGCATAACCATAGGCAGCAAGTAGCAGTACTTGAAAAAATAACATGCAGACAGTCCAAACAGCTGGCGTACCTCCGAAGATAGGTAACAGCATTTTGGCAACCATGGGTTGAATAGAGAATAAAAGGAAGGCACTTAAAAAAAGCGCAAGAGAGAAAGCAATTTTAACCATGGTTGTCCTTAACAAATCGAGGTATTAGCAAAATCATCTCAGCTATTCCTTACTCCCTGTCTGAGCACAGCGAAGAATCTTCTTCAATGCAAGGCTCAAACTCTTCTCATAATCTTTCACTTCGCATTCAACAAGATCCTTCAAAAAGCGAACGAACGCTTTTTGAAGGATGGCGCGAAAGTGAGAATAACCTTTTAGATTACCTCTCTCCTGCCCTAAAGGACACCCTCTCCTACAAGGGGGAGGGATTTTTCTTCCAATTTTTGCATGTCGTTGTTAAAAAAATGACAGGACTACTCAGAGCAAAGCGTAATCAAGGTTTAACAGGCTCCTACTGACCACCGAGCTTACGCATATGAGGGAATAAAATCACATCTCTGATAGAAGCTGAGTTAGTGAATAGCATTGCTAATCTATCTATACCAATTCCCTCACCCGCTGTAGGAGGCATACCATATTCAAGTGCTTCAATATAATCACTATCAAAATGCATGGCTTCCAAATCACCCGCCTCTTTTTCTTTGACCTGCATGTGGAAGCGTTCTGCTTGATCTTCAGCATCATTTAACTCTGAAAAACCATTTGCTATTTCTCTGCCGGTGATGAAAAACTCAAATCTATCAGTTAACTCTTGATTTTCATTAGAACGTCTTGCAAGAGGTGACACCTCAATAGGATAACCAGTAATAAAGGTAGGTTGGATTAATTGATGCTCTACTGTTTCTTCAAAAATAGTGGTTTGTAATTTGCCCAGACCGTCGGTCTTTTTATATGCAATCTTTAAAGAATCGAGTATTGCAGTACAACCTTCGATACGTTCAATTTGCTCTTTTTTAATAGATGCATTGTATTTTAAAATAGCTTCGGTAATCGTATATCGAGCAAAGGGCTTATTAAAATCAATAATCTGCCCTTGATATTCGATTTCTCTGTTACCTAAAACCACATCACAAAGGTAATGCATCAATTCTTCAGTGAAATCCATTAAATCTTTATAATCTGCATAGGCTTGATAAAACTCAACCATAGTAAATTCTGGATTATGGCGGGTGGATAAGCCTTCGTTACGGAAGTTTCTATTGATTTCATAAACACGCTCAAAGCCCCCTACAACCAAACGCTTTAAATAAAGCTCAGGTGCGATTCTTAAAAACATTTCCATATCTAAGGTATTATGGTAAGTAACAAAAGGACGCGCTACAGCACCACCAGGAATAGGATGCATCATCGGTGTTTCTACTTCCAAATATTGATGGCTATCCATAAATTGGCGAAAGGCCTTGATTAATTTAGAACGAATAAGAAAAGCATGCCTGCTATCTTCATTCGCAATTAAATCAACGTAACGTTTTCGATAACGCATCTCTTGATCAGCTAAACCATGAAATTTATCAGGTAAAGGACGCAAAGATTTGGTTAATAATTCAACAGAAGAAGCATTAACCGTTAATTCACCAGTATTCGTTTTAAATAACTCCCCTTCTATACCCACAATATCACCTAAATCCCAGTGTTTAAACTGTTCATAAACTTCGGGTAAATCGTTTTGACGAATATAAATTTGAATACGCCCAGATACATCTTGAATATGGAAAAAGCTAGCCTTCCCCATAATACGACGAAGAACAATTCGCCCTGCAACGGATACTTTGACCGCCTCTTCAGCAAGGGCTTCTTTTTCGGCGTGTTGGTATTGTTCTAGCAAATTAAGCGCTAAATACTGACGACGGAAATGATTAGGGAAATTAAATCCATCTTTTCGTAAATCCACTAATTTTTGTTTACGAATTTGGTATACTTCCGACTCATCTAAATGTTGTTCTTCAATCATTTTACTTCCTCTTGCGCTTTTAAGCTTGCTACAATAAATTGGTCTAAATCACCATCCAAGACTGCTTGTGTATTTGACGTTTCTACGTTGGTTCTTAAATCTTTAATTCTCGATTGATCAAGAACATAAGAACGAATTTGTGAACCCCAACCAATATCCGATTTTGTGGCTTCTAGAGCCTGTTGTTCTGCGTTTTTCTTTTGCATTTCCATTTCATACAATTTAGCTCGTAATTGCCGCATCGCATTATCTTTATTTTTATGCTGACTACGGTCATTCTGGCATTGAACAACAATACCTGAAGGCATATGCGTTATACGTACTGCCGAATCGGTTCTATTAACATGCTGACCTCCCGCACCTGATGCTCTATAAGTATCAATACGCAAATCAGCAGGATTAATATCAATTTCAATATCATCATCAATTTCAGGCGAAATAAAAACAGCAGCAAAGGAAGTATGGCGTCTATTACCTGAATCAAAGGGCGATTTTCTTACTAAACGATGTACGCCTGTTTCTGTTTTCGACCAACCATAAGCATATTCACCTTTAAGATGAACTGTCGCACTTTTAATACCAGCAACATCCCCCGCTGAGCATTCAATTAATTCAGTTGAAAAACCATGTTGCTCACCCCAACGTAAATACATACGTAAAAGGATTTCTGCCCAATCTTGTGCTTCCGTACCACCTGAACCTGATTGAATTTCTAAATAGGCATTGGCTGCGTCCATTTTCCCAGAAAACATACGTCTAAATTCTAAATCGGCTACTTTTTGCTCAACAATTGCCAATTCTTGACCCAAATCACTAATAGCCGCCTCATCCTCTTCCGAACGAGCTAATTCAAAAAGTTCATTTAAGTCGAGTAAAGATTGACTAAGATGAGAAAGATTATTAACCAAGGTTTCTAATTGCACACGCTCTTTACCTAAGGCTTGCGCTAATTCAGGCTTATTCCAAATATCAGGTTCTTCTAACTCTCTCACAACTTCTTCTAATCGCTCTTTTTTAGAGTCGAAGTCAAAGATACCCCCGAAGTGCGTCCACTCTTTCAGTTAAATCATGAAGGCTTAAATTGATTTGGTTAATTTCTAACATAGTCTCGAATAGTATTTTCAGCAAAGCTTATTATTGTACAAGGAAAATATCATAATATAAAACAAAGTTAGGCTAGAATGGTTATAATATTAAAATGACAAGTTAAAATTATTTACAGTTTTTTAGCATTTTAAGGGATTGTTCAATTTTTGAAAAATTTTTATCATTGTAATATAAAAATTGTTGGGGAATGTTATGCCAGATTTAAAGGGTCAAAATGCTAGAAAAGCGGCTCTAGACGAAGCTGCAAGAAAGAGACAAGAGTTAGATGCTCAGGCTCAAGCCTTAAAAAATGCTCAAGTAAAACAAAATATTGAAAGGACTGAAGCTGAAATTGAAGAAGACGTCATCGAAAAAGAAAATGAGATTGCTAATGCCATTACTTTTACTTTGCCTACTAGCCCTAAACCTAGTTCGAGTGATGATGAAGAGGAAGAGAACCCCCATCTAAGCCAACTTATCCAAGATTTTATAAAAAAATATGGCGCTGAAAATCATAACCCTAAAAATCATGCTTTAACCTTTCCATCAATGGAAGAAGCACAAAAGTTTTTTGAAGAACAAGCTTTAGAAGGCAGAGAATTTCATTACACGCAAGTAGGGGCAGATAACCATGCTATCTCTGTCGGATCAGGTAAGCTTTATTTTGGTGCTAGAGCAAGCATCCTTGAAGAAATGAAAAATGATTTAGGCAATCCAAATTCAACGCTTGATTCTACTAGCAAAACAAAATTACAAGCGATATACAATCAACTTAGCGCATCATGCCCCACTACTTCTTATAAAGCACAAGTCAAACAGAAAAACACTGCTGCCGTTA
>JAIUOG010000019.1 GCA_020161725.1 Pseudomonadota bacterium | reverse complement strand
TATTGACTTTTATAGTTCTTGAAAACAATGATAAAATAAGTTCCGATTACTGGCACTTTCTTGGGATAAGGCATGAAAAGAAAAAAAATAGCTTTATATGAAACTCATGAAATTCGTCAGGCAGAGCAGCTTGCAGCAAGCCTAAATCTTGATAGCGATACGCTGATGCTAAGAGCCGCAAAAGCTGCTTTTTCACTGATTAAAAAATTATATCCCTCTGCCAAATCAATAGCTGTTTTTTGTGGTAGTGGAAATAATGGCGGTGATGGCTATGTTCTTGCAAGACTTCTAAAAAATGCAGGTTATTTTGTTCAAATTAATCAATATAAAACAGCTGAAAAATTAAAAGATTCCGCAAGACAAGCAGCCATTGAAGCAATTGCTGCTCAAGTAGCGATACAAGAGCTTGATGACCCTATTGATGCCGAAACTGATTTGATTGTGGATGCATTGTTAGGTATTGGCTTAAAAGGTGAAGTTTCAGGGGCTCTTTTAATGGCAATTAATCAAATTAATGACGCTTTATTGCCAGTTCTTTCTTTAGATGTTCCCTCAGGTTTAGATGCGGATACTGGCGAAAGCTTAAGCGCTACTGTAAAAGCAAGCCAAACAATTACCTTTATCGGGAGAAAAATAGGGCTATTGACCTTAGATGGCGTGGATTATTGTGGTGAACTTTTCTGTGATGATCTAGAGTTAGGTTCCTGTCTTGATAGTATTAAACCAAAAGCTTATTTACTCGATGATTCTTTAAATGATTTACTAAAACCACGCCTTAAAAATTCTCATAAAGGGCATTTTGGCCATCTTTTGGTTATCGGGGGTAATTATGGGATGCCTGGTTCTATTTGTTTATCAGCAGAGGCTGCGTTTAGAGTAGGGGTAGGAGCAGTCACAATTGCCACTACTAGCCTTTATGCAGGACAAGTGTTGGCTAATTTACCTGAGGCAATGATTTATGGTATCGATGAAACTAAAGACTTAGATACACTTTTGCAAAGAGCAACCGTTTGTCTTATAGGTCCTGGTTTAGGTGAAGATGAATGGGCAAAGTCTACTTTTAATCATGTTTTAAGTGCTCAATTACCTATGGTGATTGATGCTTCCGCCTTAAGACTTTTAGCCAATAATGCCCAGCATGATGATAATTGGATTCTCACGCCCCACCCTGGTGAGGCTGCTGCCTTGTTAAATTGTACTAAAGATGAAGTCCAAGCAAATCGTACAGAAGCGCTTGTGAACTTACAAGATAGGTATGGCGGCTCCATTATTTTAAAAGGAGCGGGTTCCATGGTTATTGGTGTTGATGGGAAAAAATATCTTTGTGATAGAGGTAACCCAGGTATGGCTACAGCGGGTATGGGAGATGTGCTAAGTGGTGTAATAGCGGGTTTGCTTGCACAAAAAATTAGTTTAGATGAGGCTGCCCAATTAGGTGTTTACTTGCACGCAAGAGCCGGAGATTTAGCGGCGAGTACCTTGGGGGAGCGGGGGCTTAAAGCCAGTGACCTTATGCCTTATTTACATTTTTTAGCCAATAATAGAGGCTGATATGATTTATTTTGCTAAGGAAAATGAGCTTTCAGATTTTGCAAATGACTTAGCATCTTTATTAAAATCCCCTCTTGTTTTAACCTTTTCTGGCGAAATTGGTGCAGGTAAAACCACGCTTATTCGAGCTATGTTAAGAGCCTTAAATATAACTTCAGCGATTAAAAGCCCTACTTTTTCTTTAGTTGAAAGTTATTTTGTGCAAAAAATGCATATTCATCACTTTGATCTCTATCGTATTTTGGATGAAGAAGAATTAGAATATATCGGTTTTAGAGATTATTTTAAGCCCGACTCCATTTGTTGCATTGAATGGCCTGAACGTGCGATAAATAGTTTAGATTGTGTTGATTTGCAGTTCGCATTGGCACATGCTGGGGCTGGGAGAACAATGCAAATAAAGGCATTAAGTCCTAGTGGAGAGCAAATTTTATCTTGCCTTAAGGGTAAATATGAAGGTATCTAAATTCTTTTTTTGCCTATTCATCGCTGTTTTTTGTTCTTCTTTACAGGCTGCCAATTTATTATCGGTGCAAATTAAAGAAGAAAAAGGGGCGCCTTCAGTTTCTTTTAAATTGGATAAGCCAGCACCACATAAAATATTTACTCTTACTAATCCCAATCGTGTCGTCATTGATTTTGAAAACACTAACCTAGTTTGTAATTTAAGCCAGGTTAATCTAGGTAAAAAATTAATTAAATTTATTCGCTCTGGTAGACCAGATCCTGCTACGCTTCGTTTGGTTCTTGAGGTTAATCAATCCGTATCGCCCAGCGCAAACCTACATAATTCGCCAGAAAGCTATGGTATTTCAGTTGCTCTTGCATCTCACAATGGTCAGGTTATCAAGCCAAAAGCTGCAATTAGCAAACAAAATTATGCGTTATATGAACCGCATCCTTATATGGGTTCAGTTGGTGTCAAAAAGGAAGTTGTAAAAAGTTATAAACCGGCAACACCACTTCCTCCTGCTATACCTATTACCAATAAAAAAGGATTACGAGATGTGATTGTGGTTCTTGATGCTGGCCATGGTGGTAAAGATCCTGGTGCTTCAGGGCCAAATCGTAGTTTAGAAAAAAACGTTACCTTAGCTATTGCCCTGAAATTAAAGCAAATTATTGATAGACAACCTGGTATGAAAGCGGTTCTAACTCGAAAAGGGGATTATTATATTGAATTACGTGATCGCTTAAAAATAGCAAGAAGCTATAATGCTGATGTTTTCGTATCCATTCATGCCGATGCTTTCATTAATCAGCATTCAAATGGTGCTTCAGTTTTTGCTTTATCACAGTCTGGGGCTACGAGTGAAGCTGCAAGATGGCTTGCTGAAAAGGAAAACTATTCTGAATTAGGAGGCGTTAATTTATCTGATTTAGATGATCAAAATGGTCTTGTCCGCACGGTTTTAATTGACCTTTCGCAAACGGCAACGATTGGTTCAAGTTTGCATATGGGAGAGCGTGTTTTACGTAATCTAGATACGATGACTAATTTACATAATAATAAGGTTGAACAAGCGCGCTTTATGGTTCTCAAATCACCTGATATCCCCTCTATTTTGATTGAGACAGGTTTTATTTCTAATCCTAGAGAAGAACGTAATTTAACAAGTGCTGCTTATCAATCTCGCTTAACACAGGCTATTTTTCAAGGATTGAAGCACTATTTCTGGGATTATCCGCCACGGGGTACCTTAGTGGAAGCGATGGCAACGAATAGCAAAATTCATTTTGTTCGCCAAGGTGAAACTTTACCTATGGTTGCTAACAAATATAAAGTGAGCTTGGCTGCATTAAAATCAGCTAATCATCTTTCGCAGTTAAATATCAAAGCAGGGCAACGGTTAGTTATACCGGCTAAACTAGGATGAGAATACAGCGTTTACCTACCTTAGTTGCCAACCAAATAGCCGCAGGTGAGGTGATTGAAAGACCTGCCTCTGTTATTAAAGAGCTTTTAGAAAATTGCATTGATGCTGGTGCTAATCAGATTAACATTGAATTGGGTTATGGTGGATTAAATCTCATCCGTGTCGTTGATAATGGCATCGGTATAATGGCTGAGGATTTGCCACTCGCTATAGCGCCTCATGCAACCAGTAAAATTTCTGAATTAAAAGATTTATATGCTATTGCTTCAATGGGATTTAGGGGGGAGGCTTTAGCATCCATTGCATCAATTGCCAAATTGAAGATAAGTTCTAAGCCTGCCAATCAAAAACATGCAATGAGACTCATTGCTGAAGAAGGCACTATTTTAACGCTTGAACCTGATGTTCGCCAGCAAGGGACAACAATCGAAGTATCGGATATTTTTTTCAATACGCCTGTGCGAAAGAAATTTTTAAAATCAGAACGTTATGAATATCAATTGATAGAAAAAATCGTAAAACGTTTTGCTTTATCTGCTTTTTCTACAGCGATTAGTCTAAGCCATAATGGTAAATTAATGCTGAATTTACCCCTTGCTAACACTGAAAAAGCTAAACAGAATCGCATCGAAAAACTGTTAGGTAAACGGTTTTTTGAGGCCGCACATTATATTGATATCGAGCATTTAGGTATGCATCTTTATGGTTGGCTATCTAACGAAGATTATCAATTAAGTCAAAATGATAAGCAGTTCGTTTATGTTAATTCGCGCATGGTAAAGGATAAGCTAGTAAACCATGGGATTAAAAAGGCTTATGAATCTATTTTATATCCAGGGCGCCATCCTGCTTGCCTGTTATTTTTTAATCTTCCTACAGAAGAAGTCGATGTAAATGTGCATCCAACCAAACACGAACTACGTTTTCAAGAGCCACGATTAATCCATGATTTTATTAGTTCTTCATTAGAGAAAAAATTAAATCAGCCCTTAAAAAGCGAGTTTAAAGTAGAACAGCAAGCACCAAAACAGCCTTTTTTAAATAATTTTCAATTAGCAGAACCTAAAACGTCATTGGTATTTAAAAATGACTTGCCTGCTCTAAAGGATGAAACAAATTCGCCCTGGCAATTACTTAATAGCCATTTTGCTTTGGTTTTTTTAGAAGATAATCCCTTTTTGATTGATATAAAGGCCTTAAATTCGGCTTACCTAACAGAAAAAATTACAAAATTAAGCAAACCTTGGGCTTCTAGGCCTTTATTAGTGCCTGTTAGCTATGCTTTGGAAAAAATCAAAGATGAGGCTAAATTAATAAAGCAAATAGCGCTTTTAAAAGAAATTGGGTTGGAACTTGATAGAGGGGGAGAGCATTTTTTAACCCTGCGTTCTTTACCAATTATCTTACCAAAGCTTAATTTAAAATCGTTTTTAAATGCTTTTTTTGCTGAAAAAAATTGTTCTTTTGAACAAATAATCAATTTATTAATTGAGCATCAAAGTTTTGATGCTAAACATTTAGATAAACAAGAAAGAGACTTGCTTATTGATTTTTCAAAGTCATTTATTTCTATGCAAGATAATCGTATGATAAAAGCGTTTTCTTTTGAAAATTGCAAGGAATTCATTAATGCTTAAACCTATTTTTTGCCTTATGGGGCCCACAGCTTCAGGTAAAACAGCGTTAAGTTTTGAATTAGCGAAGCATTTTCCCATTGAAATTATCAGTGTTGATTCAACATTAATTTATCGTGAAATGAATATTGGCACGGCAAAGCCTACAGTAGAAGAATTAAAGCTAGTTCCTCATCATCTCATTGATATTTTAGACCCCACAGAGAGTTATTCAGCAGCACAATTTTGTGAAGATGCAAAAAAGCTTATCAAGGCTATCTCTGATAGGGGTAATTACCCCTTCTTGGTGGGGGGAACAATGCTTTACTACCATGCTTTACAACAGGGGCTTTCAACGCTTCCTGCGGCAGATGAAAAAATAAGAGAAGAACTTTTAACAGAAGCTATGCTTTATGGCTGGGAGCATTTGCACCAAAAATTAAAAGAGGTAGACCCTCCTTCTGCGGCAAAAATTCATCAGAATGATAGTCAACGTATTCAAAGAGCTTTAGAGGTATATCGTCTTAGTGGTAAACCCCTATCCTCTTTTTTTGAAGCTAAAAAGGAAAAAGAACTTCATTTTTTCAATCTGAGTTTGTTACCGGAAGATAGGGCTTGGTTGCACCAACGAATTGCTTCGCGCTTTCAAGAGATGCTTAATCAAGGTTTGGTTTATGAAGTGGCTGAAATTCTGCAAAAATGGCAATTATCATCGGACTGCCCTTCAATGAAATCAGTAGGCTATCGCCAGGTTATTGACTATTTAGCGGGTGATTATGATTATACTTTTTTAGCTGAAAAAGGTATTGCTGCTACGAGGCAATTAGCTAAAAGGCAAATGACCTGGTTAAGAAATTGGAAGGCTCCGAATTATGTATACGCTTGTGATAAAAAGAGCCTTTCAACTGAAGTGATTGCTAAAGTGAATGAGATCTTGGCAGCATTTAAAGCTTAATTTAAACTTTCATAAAGAAACTTTGGACAAAAAGATCAAATAGCCTAAAATATAGCTTTTTATATCCTGGGCATAAAGGAAAAAGCATGACTGCAAAAAAGCTAAAAGAGGCCTGTAGCCAAAAAAAATATACGGTTCATCAACATGACCTACCGCTAAGCTGTCCTACAGATGAAATGAAATTATGGAATGCACATCCTAAAGTGTATTTACCTATCGAAAAAACAGGGCAGGAGACTTGCCCTTATTGTGGTTCAAAATTTGTTTTAGCCAATGATTAAATCAATTTGTGTCGTTCGTTTATCTGCCTTAGGTGATGTTTTAATGCTTGTACCTCTTATTCGGAGCTTGCAAGCTAATAACCCAGAGGCTTTGATAACATGGATTATATCTCCTCCAGCTTATGATCTGGTTGCCAGTATGGAGGGGATAGAATTTATTGTTATTGATAAACCTAATAATTTAAAAGATTATTGGCTTTTTAAAAAGAAATTAAAAGGACGCCACTTTGATGTTCTTTTAGCCACCCAAGCTAGTTTGAGAGCCAATTTACTTTACCCTTTTATCTCGGCCAAACGTAAGATTGGTTATGATAAATTGCGCGCCAAAGATGGTCATGGTTGGTTTATTAATGAAAGAATAAAACCGGGCCATGATCATACTTTGGATGGTTTTTTAAAATTCCTAAATCCACTTGATTACGAAGCTAAGGTTGTTTGGAATTTACCGATTGGTAAAGAGGAGCAACAATGGGCGCGTGAACATTTACCTAGTAAAGGTCCTATTCTTCTTGTTAATCCAGCAGCATCTAAGCCTGAGCGTAGTTGGCTTGTAGAACGCTATATCGAGGTAATTAAAGAGGCAAAAAAAAGATGGCAGGTTGAGGTGGTATTAGTTGGTGGTCCAGGCTCCCATGATAGAGACTTAGCCAATGCCATTCTTAGCAAAGTGGAATGTCATGATTTGGTTGGTAAAACAAAATTAAAGCAACTTTTAGCGGTAATAAGTCAGGGTACTGTTTTAATTTGCCCTGACACAGGCCCCTCCCATATGGCAACTGCTGTAAATACACCGGTAGTGGCTTTGCATGCAGTGACGAGTGCAGAAGTTTCAGGTCCTTATATGTTTAGGCATTTAGCGGTTGATAATTATTCTGATGCCATAGTGCAAGTATTAAAGAAAACGAAGGAAACCAACATTTGGGGTACACATGCTCATGGTCCCGACACCATGAAACTGGTTACAGTCGATGACGTTTTACAGAAACTTACTTTAATTTTTGACGAGAATATTAAATGCCTAAATTAGATCAGTTTTTATGATAAAAACCAAGTAAGAGTGAGGTTGGTATCAACTAATGATAAGGCGAATTTAAATTGGATTTTATTCCTGGCGAACCAGGAGCTGATTCATTTTACTTTTTAGATTTAATATCTATTTTAAAATTGCCTGGAAATATTTGGTTAATTGATTTTCTAGGTAAAGGTAATCATTACTTACGGTTGAACTTATTGCCTTTAGAATCAAAAAAATGGCTAAGCAAATGTTGAAAACCTACCTGGCTTTACGTATTAAAGCATATCAAAATTTTTGTTTCGTTCGTAGCCATATTTTTTATCGGAAGCCGTATCAACAATCGAAAAGAAACCTGCACTGCTCACATTGTTTTTTTATTATTTAGAGATTAGTTTTATTATCTTTAGTGTAGTACCCTCGTTTAGGCTTTATACGTGTCGACTCATTTGACCAAGTATTAATCGACTTAAGGCATTCATTAAACTAATTTTGTGTGTATATCAAACTAATAAGGAATCACCAAATGAAATTAAATGGATTTATAACCTCACTGCAACTGGGTTTGCAAAAATTTCGTATTATGTTTTTGCTACTGCTTCCTCTTGTCATTTTATCTCAAGAATTATGGGCTGATCCCTTACCTTCATGGAATAATGGAACAGCAAAAAGAAATATTATTGAGTTCGTTCAATCGGTCACTAATAAATCTAATCCTCATTATGTACAACCTGATAAGCGTATCGCCACCTTTGATAATGATGGCACCTTATGGGTGGAACAACCGCTATACACACAGCTTATTTTCGCGATGGATAGAGTAAATGCAGTAGCCCTAATACATCCAGAGTGGAACTCAGAACAACCCTTTAGTGCAATTATTCAAAACGATAAAGAGGCAATGAAACATTTTTCCGTAGAAGATTTAAATAAAATTGCATCAGCAACTCATACTGATTTAAGTATCGACCAATACCATCAAGTGGCCTCGACTTGGTTCAACACAGCTAAAAATCCACGCTATCAACATCTATATAAAGAAACAATTTATCAACCGATGCTCGAGGTAATTCATTATCTGAAGGGACATGGTTTTAAAGTGTATATTGTTACTGGCGGTGGACAAGAATTTGTTCGCTCTTTTGCTAAGGAAGCTTATGGCATTGACTCTGAATATGTGATTGGGACAATAGGAGAAACAAAATACACTTATGTTAATAACACTCCTGAGTTAATGAAAACCCCAGAGTTATTATTTCTAAATGACAAAGAAGTAAAACCCGAAGCAATTAATTATTTTATTGGCAAAAAACCGATTATTGCTTTTGGAAACTCCGATGGCGACAAAGAAATGCTTGAATGGACTCAATCAAACAAAGAGCCTCATCTCATGGTACTTATTCATCATGATGATACAGCAAGAGAATATGCCTATGATACTCAATCTAAAATAGGTACTTTTTCTGATGCGCTTAGGAAGCATGCCATACAAAACCATTGGAATATAGTGAGTATGAAAAGTGATTGGAAGGTTTTATTTCCATTTGAACTTAAGAACTCAAATCCCCAAGAAAAATAAAAATACTTTAATCATAAAGGGGCCTATGCCCCCTTTATACACGATGGAAGATATGAAAATTAATGGCTAATAAAAATTCTATAAACGAATAAAGGCAATAGTACCACGCTAAAATAGCTAATCATGTTGCTGCATTCTAATGAGCTCATTTTGGGTTCTTTCAATGGTTTTTCCAAACTGTGCACTTAAACCTGTTTGTCTAGGGGGAAACTCCTTGAACGAAGCAAGGTGTTTTTGGACAATACCAATCATGGGTGTTAATACCCATGTTTTATGTTCATCATATTGTCGGTTTAAATTACCCCACTGACGCTCAAACGGATCCATCAATAAATTTGTGATAACTGGGCGGCCAAGATTTTCCAGAGGATTGTCCCAATATCCGTCTTTTTTCATTGAAAAAGTAACTTTGAATTGTTTATAACGAATTGCAGCTAAGACATCTTCATCATAATAGAATACAAAATTTCGAGAGGACTGCTCTGTTTGTCCAGTAAAAAATGGAGTTTGATCAATACCATCCAGATGAAGCCTGTAGTCACGTCCATTAATCGTGGTACCTTTTTTGAATTTCTCAATGAGATTAGGGGCGCCAGCTGCGGCAGCAAGTGTTGGGAAGAGATCGGTCATATCAACAATTTCAGAGCTCACACGATTTGCAGGAGTGCCTGGCCAACGGATTAAAAATGGTACACGTACCCCTCCTTCCCAAGTTGTTCCTTTATCACCACGAAAAGGTGTTGTTCCACCTTGCGGCCACATGTATTGATAAGCACCGTTATCCGTTGTGTAAATAACAATCGTATTCTTAGCAAGTCCAGTGTCATCTAATTTTTTTAAAATTTGCCCGATTTGATTATCATGTTCTTTGAGACCATTACCATAAGTATCTTCATGTCCTGCTCGAGAAAGTTTTTTCGATGCGTCTTTAAGGTGAATAAATACATGTTGTCTGGTTGCGTTATGCCATAGAAAAAATGGTTTGCCATCTTTTGCTCGTTGCTCAAGAAATGTTAATGATTTGGTAGTAACTTCATCATCAAACGTTTTCATGCGCTCTGTTGTTAAAACACCTTCATCTGTTACGTTGCCATTAACGGTACAGGAAACGACACCGCGAGGATCAAACTTCTTACGAAAATCAGGTTCCATGGGGCGATCAGGATCTTCTAAATCTTCATTTGCGTTAAGATGATATAAATTTCCCCAAAACTCATCAAATCCATGCTGGCAGGGCAAATGGCGATCTAAATCTCCAAGATGATTTTTACCATACTGTGCCGTTATATATCCTTGAGATTTAATAACCTCTGCTAATGTAATATCTTCTTTCTGTAACCCGATTGGAGATCCAGGAGTTCCGACTGTGGTGAGACCGGTTCGAACAGGGAGTTGACCTGTAATAAATGCAGCACGCCCTGCAGTACAACTTGGTTGAGCATAAAAAGATGTCAGACGTAACCCTTCCTGCCCAATACGATCTATATTAGGAGTAGATACTCCCATTATGTCACCACCATACGATGAAACATTCATCCAGCCAATGTCATCGCCAAAAATGACGAGAATATTTGGACGCACAGAATTGGTTTCTGCAAATGCTCTAAAAACAGGAGCCATAGTTATTGCGATCAACAATATAAATCATAAAAGAAAACACATCCTTAATATTTTCATGAAAGTCCTTTTCATTTTTTTATGTTTTTAGTTTATCTTATTGCTTGAAAAAATAAAGGCTCCGTTGCAAAAACGAATCAACATTAAAAATCTTAATTTTTAGACGGATCTCAGTTGGATTAAATTATAAACTATGTTTCGTTTTGCAATGGAGCCGAAATTAAGGGATTAATTAGATGGATAGATCTAAAAAAGCTTATTGTGTGAAATTTTTTCTGCTTATTTTGTTTTTCTCCTTATTCTTATCGCTAGGATATTATAAAAATTGGAAAAAAACTTCTGCCATGGTTTGGATTCCTGGTGGTGACTTCATGATGGGCAGTAATAGTCGCATGGCAAATCACAATGAAAAGCCTGCACATAAGGTCCATGTAAATGGATTTTGGATGGATAAAACAGATGTAACCAATGCCCAGTTCGCCTTATTTGTTGAAGCCACTGGCTATGTTACTACCGCAGAACAAAAACCAGATTGGGAAACAATTAAAGCGCAAATCTTACCTGGAACACTAAAACCATCTGATGATAGCTTTGTTCCTGGAGCCATGGTTTTTATTGGGACGAATCAACCAGTGTCTTTGAATGATGCCTCTCTTTGGTGGCAGTTTATTCCTGGTGCTGATTGGCGTCATCCTACCGGACCAGGAAGTACAATTATTGGTAAAGAGAATTATCCTGTTGTACAGATCTCTTATGAAGATGCACTTGCTTATGCCAAATGGATTGGGAAACGATTACCTACAGAGGCTGAGTGGGAATTTGCTGCTCGTGGTGGATTAAAGCAAAAAGATTATGTGTGGGGTGATGAATTCCAGCCTAAAGGTCAAAAGATGGCAAAAATATTTCCAGGAATTTTTCCTGTTGTTCAGCCAGAATATCGAGCGCTAATACACCCCTCTAAAGTTGGGAGTTATCCTCCTAATGGTTATGGACTTTATGATATGGCTGGTAATGTATGGCAATGGGTTGCTGATTGGTATAGAGCAGATGCTTTTGTTCTGCAAGCTCAAAATAAATTAACGATAAACCCACAGGGGCCGGAGGATAGTTATGATCCTTCTCATGTCAATGAGCCAGCTACTGCACCTAAGCGTGTTATACGTGGAGGGTCATTTTTGTGTGATCCTAATTTTTGTGCAAGCTATAGACCTAGTGCTAGACGTGGAGTTGATCCATACAATCCTATGGCGCATATTGGTTTTAGATTAGTCAGCTCAGCAAAAGAATAGAGAACATAACGGATTAATACATAATATCTTCTAGGCAAGAATGGAAGTAATGGGTTGTTATTTGATTTAATTCGATTCGTAGCTGGTCTAAAGGTATTTTTTTCATTAAATATTTGATATTTTAATAAATTCAACCGATTATCAATGATAATACTGATTTGCCCCTTAAAATTAGATATGCCTTGCCAATAGGTGTAACCTGCAACGATTAGGAGCAAAATTATCGAGACCCAAAATAGTTTTCAGATTGGGATTTTATGAACATATTTATTTACGGAGATATTTTTATTCATAATAATTAAAGTTAACCCATTAACATATAAATTATATGTCTTTAAATTATTTATTTTCAGATGAGCAATTAGAAAAGTTTTTTAACATTGATAATGAGAAACTGATTACTTGAATTATTGCTAGACTTGCTATTTAGTTAAATAGCACTTTTTGTCATCAAAATGACAGGGATGTTCAATTTTCATAGTTATATATGTAATTAACCATCCCTTAATATTCATTAACGAAGGAATGTATATGAAGCATAGCTACCAGGAGTGGTTAACAGCAAAATGTATGATGTATGGCACCAAAATAAAGACTGTCTTTAAGATCTCACATACTCCCATCATTATTTTGTTAATGAGTTGTTGCCTTAATGCAGAAGCACAAATAGAGCCAGCTCAAAAAAAACCAAATATTCTTGTTATTTGGGGGGATGATATTGGTTGGCAAAACGTAAGTGCTTATGGAATGGGCACTATGGGCTACAAAACCCCCAATATTGATAGAATAGGAAAAGAAGGTATTATTTTTACCGATCATTATGGCCAGCCTTCTTGTACTGCAGGGCGCGCTGCATTTATTACGGGGCAATATCCAATTCGCTCTGGAATGACCACAGTTGGGCAACCTGGTGATAAGTTAGGCCTTCAAGCAGCATCCCCTTCATTAGCTGAAGTGTTAAAGGCGCAAGGCTATGCAACGGGTCAATTTGGTAAAAATCACTTAGGTGATCGGAATGAACATTTGCCAACCGTGCATGGCTTCGATGAGTTCTTCGGTTTTCTCTATCATTTGAATACGCAAGAGGAGGCAGAGCAGCGTGATTACCAACGATTTGCCAAAAAGTATTCAGGAAGTCTTGATGCCTACAGTAAAAAATTTGGTACTCGAGGTGTACTCCATTCTTATGCAACAAATGTCGACGATTCAACCACAGACGCACGTTTTGGCCGAGTAGGCAAACAAAAAATTGAAGACACAGGGCCACTGACACAAGAGCGTATGAAAGAGTTTGATTATGAAGAGGTAATACCCAAAGCAATCACCTTTATGAAAAAAGCGAATGAGGAAGGCAAACCCTTTTTTGTATGGCTGAATACTTCACGCATGCATCTTTATACGCGCCTTGATGACAAATGGCGCTACGCTGCTGAAAATGAAACATCAGAAGCAGACATTCATGGTTCTGGTATGTTACAGCATGATCATGACGTTGGTGCTGTACTTGATTTTCTCAAAGCAAATGGCCTCGAAAATACCACCATTGTTTGGTATTCAACAGATAATGGACCTGAACACTCTTCATGGCCTCATGGTGCAACAACACCATTTCGTGGCGAAAAAATGACTACTTATGAGGGCGGGGTTCGATTAATTTCGATGTTACGCTGGCCTGGGGCTATTAAACCTGGACAAATCCTTAATGGCATTCAGGCTCATCAGGATATGTTTACAAGCTTCGCAGCCGCTGCTGGAGTACAAGATGTTGCTGCCTTAGAAATGAAAGAAAAGAAGCAATATATTGATGGGATTAACAATATTCCTTACTGGAAAGGCCAAAGTGATCACTCAGCACGAGACTCTATTTTTTATTATTATGAAAATCGGCTTATGGCAGTTCGAATGGGGTCATGGAAATTTCACTTTGCAACCAAGGAAGATTATTATGCAAACGTAATTCCAAGAACGGTTCCACTTGTGTTTAACATCCGTATGGATCCGTTTGAGTCTTATTTTAATAAGGATAATTACGGGCATCTGATGCAAAAAGTATCATGGCTCATGCAACCGATGAAGGAGCTTATGAATCAGCATTTACAAACTCTAGTAGATTATCCTCCAGTGCAAGGCAGTAAAAGCTTTGATATGTCTAATGTCGTTCGTGATTTTATTGACAACTCAACTCAGGATTAATTAGAAAATTGGGTAGTTTATAGATAGTTATTAACTACCCAAATCTTCGTTTAGTATTGATTTGATTCTCCTACATAGTGTTTTTCCTGAATATTAGGCAGTGCTTGATACGCTTTAATGTGTAAATGCAGATATGTTTTTAGCATGTTCTTGGCTATTTTTTTGATTCTATGGGTAATACGTCAAGGTGTAAATAAAGAGTTCCGATCGCATTGGCTTCATCATACATCATGACCTTTCCTTAAGTCGGTTGGTGTTCTATTACTTCCCAAGCTCCTTCTGGTATTTTTTTTAATCTTTTTTATAATGAAATGATTAATGGACTTTTTTGATTTAAATTGATACAATTTTCTCAGTTTTTATAAATTTTTTTTTTAAAAAATGCCTTATTTACTTTGTTTTTTATTCGCTTTCTCTCAGTTTGCTTATGCCAAAACCTATCCTTTTAAAATAGGTTCTTCAACGATTTACATCATAAAAGAACAGCAGGGGAGGGGTAAAAACTTTGTTCATTTACATGCTAATGAGGTTACCGCCTTAAAAGCGGCAAAAACGTATATAAAACAACATGGCGGTAGTGTTATTAGTTTGAAGCATTCAGCAAAGCGAACTATTTCTTTTTATTTAAAAGGTGATTATTACGAATTTGATCCTAATCGTATTTTTACGGATATGGGTATTCAAAAAACCTTAAAACTTTATGGTCATTATTCAAAGGGTGGCCATATGGCGGTTAAGCAATTTGCCAATAAAATTTTAAGCTTATTACCAGAAGGAAAAATTATTGCTGTCCATAATAATAAAGGTTATTCCCTTAAAGAATATTTCCCTAAAGAATCTTTGGCTTCCGATGCCTCCGCTATCCATTATAAAGTAAATAGCAGCGCTAGAAATTTCTACTTTGTCACAGAAAAAAATGAGTTTAATCGACTAAAAAGATTAAATTTTAATGTGGTGTTGCAAGCGGATAACCCTAATAATGATGGTTCGTTATCTTATTATCTTGCCAAAAAAAACTATGTCAATATTGAGGCTGCTTTTGACGAATTTGCAGCTCAACTTAAGATGATTGCGAGTGCTTAGTTTGGGGCTTAGGTTCTTCACAAGACGATAATCCTTCGCCTAAATCATCACTAAGTAATCTTAGATATTCTTCATATTTATTAATCACCTTTGATTTAGATTTGCTCTTGGGTATCTCGTTAAGATAGTCTTCGGCATCTTCGATTTGCTTGGCAAATTGTTCAAGTAATTGGCTGTTCAAATTAACTTTGAGTTTTTTATAGGTTTGAGCCAAATCTTTTGTTATGACGTCCCAATGTGTTTTTTTAAAAAACATAATGTCTCTCCTTTTTATTGCTTTATTATAGAACAAATTGGTTCTATATTTTTTTGTTTTGCGAATAAGCTCATTCATGCTATGTTGCTCAATGCAGGATTTAAGCCATAGAATAAAAATAGAGGCAGAATTGATTAATAAGAATGCAGAAATGTATTATCAGGCAGCTTTAGCTCTATCGCTGCCAGCAGAAAAAATGCTTGAAATTGATGGTTTTTGTTTACGTTTAGGGAAAAAAAATTATTATTTTCGAGGTGCTACTACGCCTTTTAATTATTACTCTAGTTCAGAGCTTGTGCACAATAAATACAGCACTAATTATTTGCTTGCTAAACATGATATTCCAGTACCTAAGGGTGTTTGTATTTCAGCAAAAACCTTTAAAGAAAAAGGGGTAAGGGAAAGGATAAAAAATTTAACGTTCCCTCTGGTTGCAAAGCCTACTGTTAATGGTTCCAAGGGACTTGATGTCCTCTGTAATATTAAAACTTTAGAGCAATTAGAAGATTATCTTCATCAGCATTTCTCTAAGTATGAATTTATTACGATTGAAGAATTTCATGGTAATTTAAATTCTTATCGAGTATTCGTTTTTAATAAAAAAATATTAGGTGTTATTCAGCGCTATCCTTCTTTTGTCATTGGTGATGGGCAACATAGTATTGAAGAATTAATAGAGCTAACGAATGTCAAAAGGCAAAAAACAGCCGATTTTTTGGGTAAAATAGTGGTCGATGAAGAATGTAAAACCCGTCTTCTGGAAGCCAATTTAACTCTTAATGATATTCCCTCTTTAGACCAAAGGGTCTTATTAGGCTATACCTCGAATGCAACAAGAGGAGGAACCTTTAGATCTTTAGGTAATCGAATTTGCAAAGAAAATAAAAAATTGATGATAAAGGCTGCCTCTATTGTTAATTTGAATATGGCTGGTCTCGATGTGGAATGTGAGGATATTAATGTTCCTATTAGTTCATCGCGTGGCGTTATTATTGAAATTAATAATTCACCCAGTATTCGTATTCACCAAGAACCTCTATCTGGTGAGCCTGTTTTCATCAGCAAAAAAATTATACGTAGTCTAGCTTGCCAACATCCTTTCTCCTATCTTTCCATACTCTATACTTATAAATATAAGGTTTTAGTAAGAACGATAATTAGTCTTGTTGCCATGGGGCTTATTTTTAAATTAATAATCTAGTTGTAAGGTCTATTCATGAAGAGAGTAAAGTTGCTTGATGTCTCCTTAAGAGATGGAGGGCATCGAACTAATTTTTATTTTAAAGCAAATGAATTAGAGCAAATTCTAATGCCTTTAGATGAGGCAAATTTAGACTATATTGAAATTGGTTATCGTAATGGTTCATTGCACCCTATTGCTAATATTGGTGAGGCAGGTCTTTGTCCAAAAGGCTATTTAGAGGCTTGCGCTAATTTAATCAAAAAAACCAAAATCGCGGTGATGGTTCATCCGCAAAATGTAAACCTAGTTGATCTTAAGGAACTAAAAGAAGCCTCCGTTAAATTGATTCGTGTTTGCCTTTCTTTTAATGAGGCGGAAGTCGCTTTTCCAACTATCGAAATTTGCCAAGATTTAGGCTTGGGGGTTTCTATCAATTTTATCCATATGTCTTATTATAAGGAAGATGAAATGGATAAGGTTGTGCAAAAGATTATTCCTAAAGAAGTAGATGCAATTTATTTCGCTGATTCTAATGGTTCAATGATGCCAAAAAGGGTGGCTTCTATATATAAAAAATATACCGAACTTTATAAAACGCCTTTTGGTTATCATGCACATGATAATTTGGGGCTTGCCCAAGCTAATGCAATAGCAGCCCTCGATAATGGTGCTGAATACATTGATGTCTCACTTGCCGGTATGGGTAAGGGAATTGGCAATTTAAAAACAGAATTTTTTATCGCATACCTAGAGGCCTTAGGGCTTAGAAAATATAATTTGGATGCGGCGTTATCCGCCTCAAATTATGTGAGACAAGCGCTTAATATTGGCCATGAAGATATCGAAATGGATGAATTTATTCGAGGTATTACCGATCTATCTACAGCTGATCTTGCAAAATATAAGGAAAAGAACATCAATGAGAAAAATACTCGCCTTAGCTCCCGTCATGGCTGATGAATCTGAAATAAAAACACTTGCTCTTTCTCTTCATTTTTTAGAAAACCAGTACCAAATCGATTTCTTAGATCCTTTAAGTGATGGTTTTGGCGAATCGAATGAGCTTTATTTTCAGATATGGCAACAAAAATTGGCGGCTTGCCAAAAAGACTATGATGCCTTTATCGGTTTTTCTTTAGGGGGAGTTATATTGCAACAGGCTTTAAGTCTTTTTAATGACTTAAATAAGCCTCTTTTTTTATTTTCAACACCGAGCTTTGCTGATAAAGAACTTAAGGCAAAATTGAATCAAGTAATTAGCTTAGCTAAAGAAAAAAGGGTTGCCGAAGCCTTGGAAGCGCTTTATTCCAACGTTTTTATTCATGAAATTCCAGCCTTGTGCTTATCTGTCAACGATGAGGAAAGGGCTTCAAAGCGCTTAGCCTTTGGCTTAAATATTGTGGCAGAAGCGGATTCAAGACCTTATTTAGACGCTTATCCTAATAATTATTTGGTTTTTATTGGTGCTTTATCACAATTAGTCAATCAAAAAAATATAGCAGTCAAGCCAAGCTCGCTTGTCGTAGTACCTCACGCTGGAATGCGTGTTTTGCAGGATAATGCGAATTATTGTCAGAAAATAATTTTAGATAGATTAAATGAAACCGTTAATTAAAAAAATTCGTATTGCTGTATTGCCCGGTGATGGGATTGGTGCAGAGGTTTGCTTAGCCGCCTTGCCTTTATTTAAGGTCTTAGATATCCCCGTAGAATTAATTTTAGGAGATATTGGCTGGCGCTTTTGGCAAGAGGAGGGTACTCCCATTCCTACGCGAACTTGGGAGCTTATTAAAGACGCAGATGCAACCTTAGTTGGTGCTATTACCTCCAAACCAGAATATGAAGCAAAAAAAGAATTAAGGACTGACCTACAAAACAAGGGCTTAGCCTATATTTCTCCGCTCATTCAAATGAGGCAAAAATTAGATTTATTTGCCAATATAAGACCTTGTTTTAATATTCAAAATAAAGAAAAAGCCTTTAATTGCTGCATCATTAGGGAAAATACAGAAGGTCTTTATGCTGGTTTTGATTATTATCCTTTACCTCAGGCGATTAAAGGACTTTTTAAGGAAGATAGCCCTTATCAAAAGATACCTAATGATGAACTAAGTTGTAGTTTAAGGCTTCAATCAAAACAGGGGCTTTTACGTTTATTTAATTTTGCTTTTGCTTTTGCTAGAAAAGAAGGTTTAAACCAAGTTACCTTTGCTGATAAACCAAATGTCTTGCGTCAATCGAGTGCTTTTGCTCGTGTTTTATTTGAATCGGTTGCCGCAAATTATTCAGATATAGGCGCCAATATTTTAAATGTGGATGCGGTTGCTCTTTGGCTTGTCCGTTCGCCTGAAAAATTTGGTGTTATTACTGCAGAAAATATGTTCGGCGATATTTTATCGGATGTGGCTGCAGGTGTTATGGGTGGGCTTGGTTGTGCGCCTAGTGCTAATATTGGTACGAAAAACTGTTATTTTGAGCCTGTGCATGGTTCGGCACCTGGTATGGAGCCTAACAAAGCTAGCCCTGTTGCTATGTTTTTAACAGTTGCCTTATTACTTAAACAGTTTGCTTTTTATAAAGAGGCTTTGATAGTTGAAAATGCAGTTCGCGCTATTATTAATGAGGGACGTATTTTAACCTATGATTTAGGTGGAAAAGCGAGTTTAATTGAAATGGCAACAGCGATTATTGAGGCTTGTGAAAAAGGATAAAAAATTGAATTTATTGAGTCAGTTAAAAGAGTTTGCAACAAGCGAAATTTCAGATGCCCTCGATTCTTTAGGAATTAATGCAGTCCTATCTCAATTAAACCCCCTAAATGAGGATATAAAAATAGCAGGGCCTGCTTATACAGTTGAATATCGAGCTTATGATGAAAAACCTGCTGATTTTAAACCCGCTGGGAACTATATTGATTCAGTTCCTGAAAATGCCGTTATTGTTATTGATTGTAAAGGGCGAGAAGATTGCAGCGTTTGGGGTGATATTTTATCTGAGGTGGCTATTCATAAAGGGATAGCTGGTTCTGTTATTTTTGGTGCAATAAGAGATTCTGCCAGCATTAAAAAATTAAATTACCCTATTTTTTATAAGGCAATTACTATGTGCTCGGGGAAAAATCGAGTTTATAAAAAAAATGAGCAAATACCGCTTTCTATTGGTCATGTACAAGTTCAGCCTGGCGATATTATTTTTGCTGATAATGATGGTGTTTTAGCGATTCCTAAAGCGTTATTAGAAGAAATAATTAAGCGGGCAACGAATATAAAGATGACTGAAAATAAAATTAAAAAGGCTGTTTTAAAAGGTTTGTCGCTCGAGGACGCAAGGGCTTTATATCATTATCATATGCCTTGGGTAAATAATGAAAAATAACTGTGTTCCCTATGACTTTATCGATATTCATTATCATGCTTCTCCTGATCTATATGAACGTCTTAATGATGCTCTATCCGCAGCCAAGCAATATACTGAGCAAAAAGGTATAGTTGTTTTAAGAAGCCATTTAGGTTCCACATCAGTACAGGCTACTCTTGCTCAACAACAAGGTTTAGCAGCTCTTCCTTCTCTGATTTTAAATTCAATTGCAGGAGGAATTCATTATCGAACTATTATGCAGGCTTTAGCTGAATTTAAGCCTACCTTGCTTCATGGGCATATGATAGTTGATTTTCCCACTATAACGGGAAGAACTTATCCTTCAAAATTGCAACGACAGATAGTCTACCCTTCATTGGCAAAATATTGCTTTCAAGCAGAAACACTTTTTAATGACCACTATCGTCTTCGACAGGAAGTAATTGATATCATTAAAATGGCTAACGATTATCCTATTCTGTTATCAACAGGTCATGCTTTAAAAGAAGAAATTTACAGTATTATTGAGATTGCTGATAAATACCAACTAAGGGCTTTATTAATTAATCAACCTTCTCATCCGCTAACGAATCTTAAAGTAAAAGAACTGACAGAACTTGCTACAAATTATTCTTTTATTTATGTCGAGGAAACTACATTAACCTATTTACTCGGCCATCAGTCCAAAGAAAATTTATCAGAAGCGTTAAAAACGATTCCTAAGCTCATTTATAGCTCTGATTTAGGGCAGCCTAAACAAATGTCTATAGCTGATTGGTATTCTTTTTCTAAGAATTTATTAGAAAATTTGCAATTACCCATAAAAAGACAACAAGATATATGCTTAAATAATGCAATGGAGTTATTGAATATAAAGTCTAAAGGGTAAAACTAAATTTTATTTAAGGACATTTGATGAAAAAAGGGATATTTCTCATAACGATATTGCTTACCGGGCATTCTAATGCTACTGATTTAATCACTATTTATCGCCAAGCTTTAGAAAATGATGCTACTTACAAGCAAGCAGAATTAGAAACTTTTGCAGAGAATACGGATATTGCAATAAATCGTGCCTACTTATTACCTCATGCCCAATTTGAAGCACAACCTTTAATGGATAGGCAAAATAATTCAGGTGCCATAGTCCCGGATATTCAGCCTGCTTTTAACAATCTTCGCAGTTATGATATGCGTTTAAGCTTAACGCAACCTATTTTTAATATGGTCAGTTATTCGCGTTATAAAACTGCAAAAATAACGTCCAAAGTGGCCTTGGCAAAATTTAATGCAGCAACACAGGCTTTGATATTACGCGTTGCGGAAGCTTATTTTAACGTTCTAAGAAGCAAGAAAAGAGTGGTTTATTTGCGTGCCCATGAAAAAGCACTTGGCAGACAATTATATGATGTTAAAGAAAGATATAAGGCGGGTAAAACAACAAAAACCTATGTCTATGTTGTCGAGTCTTCTTATAGTTCAGTTGAGTCCGATTTAATTTCAGCCGAAGATAGGTTGGCAGCAGATGAAGAATTTTTACAGCAATTAACCTCCGAAGATTTAGGCAGACTTGCTGATCTTAAACAACAAATTCCGCTGGTTTCACCTAATCCTGCTAATGCTAATCAATGGGTAAAAAAATCACTGAGATGTAATTGGCTTGTTAAGGCAAACCAATTAAAAGTACAGGTAGCAAGAGAGAGGATAAAGGAAAATTATGCGGCCCATTTGCCTACTTTAAATGCTAAACTACTATATGATAATAATGCCTTCCATAATACCGAGGACAGTCTTATTGTTGCAGCCGGTTCAAGCCGTTCGCGTAATACAGCCGCTTTTTTAAACCTTAATGTGCCGCTTTTTGCTGGTGGTCTAACCTCTGCCTCTACACGCAAAGCCCAATATCAGTTTCAGATTGCTGAACAAAAGCTAAGACATTCTTTGAAAAAAGTGAGTTATGAAGTCAAGCAAAGTTATAGGCATGTTGTATCCAATATTAAAAAAATTGAATATCAAAAACTCTCGATGAAGGCTTCGAATGCATCGATGGATGGTTTAAAAGAACGTTACAATTATGGTTCTGGGAGTTTAACTGATGTGTTAAACCAGGAGTCGAAATTGGTAAAAGCGCAAATGCAGTATGAATCTGCTCGTTACGATTATGTCATTAATTTATTACGCCTTAAAAAAGAAGCAGGGACGCTTAGTGCGAAAGATCTCATGGCTGTTAATCAATGGTTAGAAAAGACGAGGGTTTAAATTTCTTAATAGGCCTAGTGTGATTAGTCGATACCGTATTTATTTGTGCTAAATAGCTTTTGAAGCAATAATACAATCCTTATCTTAATCCAATGTTTTTCGATAGAACTTATAACTAATAAAAATAAAAGAAATAGCAAATATAATTATCGGTATTAATTGCGGCAAAATATCGATGAAATTGGCCTCTTTAAGCATTACATTCGATGTGATTTCTAAAAAATAACTATTTGGAAATAAAGAGCTTAGCCATTGAGCCCAAGTAGGCATGGAATCACGCGGGAATAAAAATCCTGAAAGTAAAACGGAAGGCAGAGTATAGCTTCCTGCAATTTGCGTGGCCTGAAATTGATTTTTTGCAATACATGAAGTCGCTATTCCTAGTGAAAGATTGGCAATAATAAAAGGTAGGGCGGCAAGGGAGAGTAATAATAAGCTGCCGTGAAAGGGTACTCTAAATAAAAGAGTAGCTACAGCAACTAAAAGGAAAAAAAGAATATAGCCCAAAAAAATATTGGGCAAAATTTTACCTATAATCACTTCCAAGGGATTAACAGGTGTAATTAATAACATTTCCATCGTGCCGCTTTCATATTCACCTGTAATTGAAATGGCCATGACTAAGGCAAGTGAAATAGTCAAGATAGAGGATAATAAGCCGGGTAAAGTATGGTATTGCGCGGTAATAGCCGCATTGTATTTTGCCTGAGTGTTAATCTGAAACGAATTTTTTTCTGGTGATAGATATTCTAAAGCCCCTTTATTAAGACCATCTAAGGCTCTATTGGCAATGGTTGATGTTGAGCGAAAAGCATTATTGATTGCGGCAGGATCGGTTGCATCACCTTCGAGAAGTATCGATGGATTTTCCCCTCTGATAAGTTCTTTTGTAAATGATTCAGGTATGTGCAGGATAAATTTAACATCCCCTCTTTTCATTAAAATTTCAGCCTTTTTTTCATCTTGTAAAACATCTTTGATGGCAAAATACCCCGTATTTTTAAAGGTTTGAATAATCGATTGAGTAATTTCAGTATTGTCTTTAGAGACAACAATTGTTGGTAGATTCTTAGCATCAAAATCAATAATTAAACCAAATAAAATAGCTTCAAAAAAGGGAGTAATAAGCACAAAGGCGTAAGTTCTATAATCTCTTAAAATTAAAGTCCATTCTTTTTTGAACATTCCCCATAATCTTAATAATCGATAGTGCTTAAATTGCATGTTCAGGCCTTGCTTTTTGATGTTTAGTCATCCAAACAAATATATCATCCAACGAAGGGGAAATTTTTTTCCAGCTAAAATGAGGATTTTTTATATAAGGTTGAATTGCTTCTGTAAGCATTTTCTTATTTTGACTAGTTAAATGGAGTTTATCTTGTAAAATAATAACTTGTTCAATACCCAATGTTGCTTCGAGTTGGCGCGCAAGTAAAAGAATATTTTTGCCCTGTACTTCCCAGGTGGTTAAATTCATTTTTTTGATAATTTCAGCAATACTTCCACTTAAAAGCAGATGCCCATCTGAAATATAAGAAATGCGATGACAGCGTTCAATTTCTTCCATGTTATGAGAGCTAAGCAAAATAGTCATACCTTCGGCAGAGAGATCACGAATTATTTCCCAAAAACCCATACGAGAACCTGCATCCACACTAGCAGTTGGTTCATCTAGAAGTAATAAAAATGGTTGATGAATAAGAGCGCAAGCAAGTGCTAAACGTTGTTTCCAGCCACCGGATAAACCGCCAGCTAATTGATCTTTTCTGGTGGTTAGTCCAAGCTGTGCCATCATCTGTCTTGCGGCATATTCTCTATCCTTGATGCCATAAAGTTCTGACATAAATAAAATATTTTCATAGACTGTTAATTGCTTATATAAGCTAAAAAATTGTGGAATATAACCTACGTGTTTCCGAATCGTTTTGGATTGGGTAAGGATATCATAGCCAAGGCAAGTGCCTGTTCCTGAATCAGGTGTTAAAAGACCGCAAATCATGCGGATAGTCGTTGTTTTTCCTGAACCATTCGGACCTAAAAAACCATATATTTCACCTGGTTTAATTTGTAGATTGATATTGACTAAGGCCGTTTTCTTATCAAATTTTTTGCATAGGCTTTGTACATCGACAATATAATGGTAATTTTCCATGCTTACCTGTCTTCCTGATTGGTTTCTTTAGCTATAGTGACTGTTAATGGTTGGCCTGGATGTAAAGAAGGTGTTTTATTATCAATTAAGGGCAGGGCTTCAGCGCGAAATACTAGTTTTTGTCGTTCTTTATCGCTAAATATGACAGGTGGCGTATATTCTTCCTTAGGTGAAATATAATTAACTCTCGCCTTAAAAGTGTCTGGTACACCATCTAGTGAAACTTGGATAGTTTCATTTATTTTTACACGCCCTAATAAGGGTTCGGGAAGAAAAAATATAATTTTAGTTGCATCTTTTGCTAATAAAGAAAGAACGGGTTTGCCTTCAATAATTTTTTCATGTTCAGAATAATAGGTATCAAAGACAAAGGCATCGATAGGGGAGTTTACTATTTTTTGGTATGACGCCCAGGATGCTTGCTTTTTGTTTGCTTGTTCAGCTATTAAATTGGCAGTGGCAGTTTTTTTATTAGCAAGGGCTGTATTGAACTGTTCTGTGCTTTTATCCAACTCTTCTTTTGAGATAACGCCTTTCTTAAAAAGCATCAAGTTGCGTTGATTGGTTGTTTTTTCAAGCAAGAAATTAGATTCCCATTTATTTTTTTCATCGACTGCGCGCTGAACATTGGCTTCAGCTGCTTTTAATGTGGTATTTTCAGGGTAAGGATCTAAAATAAATAAAGGCTCACCCTTTTTAACCATTTGCCCAGGTTGTACATGCATTTTTTGTAGAATGCCTGAGTAATAGGCTGATATATAAGTAAATTTTCCCTGAATATAGCCAGATAATTTATTTTGATCGTTGGATTGGCAACTAATTAGAAAAGGGCTGACTAAGCAAGAGACTATTAGTATTAAGTTTTTTTTATTGAGTTTCACGTCTAAATTTCCCTTTTCTGCAACTCATTATCATCCTGATAATGCTATTTAAAAATGAATGATTTTTGGGAGGTGAAAGTAATAAATCAATATCATTAAATCCCAATGTTTTAAGCTTAATAATCATCATATAAAGTTTATCAATACTTAATTTTTCTATTAAAAAATCTAATCCTTTATTTCTATCATTAATTGAATTAAAAATCACCTGCTCTATCTCATAAATATCAGAGCTCTCTAATTTAGGTGATTTCAAATCAAAACTAGTTTTGCATTTTTTGATTAATTTCTGCTTTATATCTTCTGATAGTTTGGTAAATAATTTTTCTTTTAGAATAAAATATAATAAAAAACGTTCACACATATTCTTTAAATAAGGATAAGTGTCACCATAACGGCGAAGAAACTCATAAAAAGAAAAAATATCCATTTTAAGTAAAGCCATAGGGGTTATGGCAGTAACTGTAGCTGAACGAATACCACGAGAATTATGAAATCCTGCATCACCTAAGCCTATTGCCATATTAGATCCAAGGTTAGTAATATGCTTTGGGTTCGTTTTTTGGATTCTATTTAAAGAGCGTGTAACAGACGCCTCACCTGAAACAATAAGATAGAAACTATCATAGTGCTTATCTTGATGCACAATGATTTCATTTTTAGATACGTAAATTTCTTGCATTAGAAAGGCAAGTTGTATAATAGCTTCTTGTTCCAATAAACAAAAAACATTATGTTTTTTTATATACCTAATTCTTTGTTCAAGCGGGATATGCCATGTTAATTGTTTTTCTACTTCAATATTTTTCATATTATGCCAAAAATTAGCATCGTCCTTGAAGAGAAAATAAAGCGAATAATGAAATTATAGAAGATAAAAAAATAATATGTGTTAATTTTATGCAAATTTGTTGGGGCTCTAAAATTTAAATGTTTAATTTGAGTAAGAATGATTCGCTGCAAAAATTTCTTTTAAAAAGTCTATTGTTGATTGGGAGGATCTAAAGTCAGCTTCTTGTCTGTAATGTAATCCCATTTCATCATCATTTGCCGTAGGGTCGGTAAAAGAATGAGCTGTAAGGCCATAAACATGAACTTGCCAATCGGCTTTTCTTTGATTCATTTCTTTAGCAAAGTTATTAATTTCCATGGGTGGAACTAGAGGATCATCAAAACCATGCAAAATAAGAATCTTCGCTTTTATGTTATTTCGTAGTTCATTGGGGGGCGTTAATAAGCCATGATAGCTAACTGCACCTAAAATAGGCGCGCCCATTCTTGCTAGATCTAAAACGCAGAGCCCACCAAAACAATAGCCAATTGCAGCTATTTTTTCTTTATTAACATTCTCTATTTTTGAAATGGCCTGATAAGCTGCAAAGATGCGCTGAGCTAAAAATTCTCTATTTTCTCTAAAGGGCGTCATTAAGGCTCTTTTTTCAACCTTATCTTTCCCTAGTTTGGCATTGCCATAGATATCAAGTGCAAAACCTAAATAACCTAGTCTCGCTAATTCCTCTGCTTTTTGGCAGGCAGCATCACCTCTGCCACCCCAATCAGGTGCAATTAAAATGGCAGGCAATTGATGAGAAATATTGGAATCATAAGCAATATAACCAAGGCAACGTTGCTTTTCATCATAATATTCAATTTCTTTTGTAAATAAAGTCATAGCAATTTTAATAAATTTAAGTTCAGCTAAATCTTAGCTGAACTTAAAAAATAATTTTATTGACTATTAGGTGAATTAGTCACTGAATTTGCAGTGATATCAAAAGAAGGATTAGGCTGATTAGCTTGAGCATTTTGTAAAATCATAATTGAGTTAGTTAACAAAATACGCTCTTGTATTTGGCGGTTTAGATAAAGTTGATAATTCATCTCAGCTAATAAGGCTGCAATTTCTTTTCCTACCGTTGTCGGGGACGCTTTATCAATTTGAGCAAGCCATTGGTTATTGCCATTATTCGGATTGTATAATCTCCACGTTGCCATAGAAAATTCACTCAAGGCTTGGCTAGTAGGCTGATTATTTCCACTGCTAGTTGCATTCTGTGGCATTCTTTTTGACAGAATATAATAAAGATTTGATATAGCAACTGAACTTTGTGCAGTATAAACACGTAGATTATTTAAATAATAAGAAAGCGTTGCAGCAGCTTGTTGTTGCTCTAGCTGGCTATAGTTGCCGCTTGGATTAGACGCTTTGATATATAAATTATCGTAGGCTGTACGATTGGGTTTTTGCATAGGCATAACGGCCGAAGTAACATAGCGAACAAAATTGGCTGCTTGTTGTGCCTGGCTTTGTGCGGTTAAACCTTGGTTTTTATTATCATCATTTCCGCCAATAATAGGAGATGAAAAAAAAGAAGATGGATTATTAGCAGTATTTGAGGTGGTGGTATACATTAGCGG
>JAIUOG010000018.1 GCA_020161725.1 Pseudomonadota bacterium | reverse complement strand
GCCAGAATCACCCAACGCCTTCTCGGGAATGACAATAATAAATTAAGAGTATAAGAAGTGCTTATTAAATGAAAAATAACAACTATTTTAAACTCTTCTGTATCTCTTGCGCTTTTTGTAAATGTTTTTCTACATGCGCTTTAGTATCTGATAAAAAGGCTTTCGCTTTAGGATCAGTTACTGATTTCATAAATTTCTCATCTATCATGGTTAAAACTTCTTGATGACCTTTCACCATGGCATCAATATAAACCTTATCAAAGGTTTCAGGGCTTGCTGAAGATAGGGTAACTAAGTCATCCTTGCCCTTTTTCTTAAGATTAATAATTAATTCAGAGTCTTTCAAGTTTAACTTTTCACTATGACTCATGTTTAAAGAATCATGTAAATTTTTTCCATGTTCTTCTTTCATTAATTTAGCAAAGTTTTTTACTTGGGTATTTTTAGATTTTTCTAAAGCCTTTTTAGCAGCTGCAATCTCATTTTTATCGACCACGATTAAAAAACCAAACATATCGGCATCATGTTGTTTTTCAGCAGCAGAAGATTCAACCTGTTTAGAGCCAGAGCTATCAAGAGCAAAGGCTGGGCTTAGAGCTAAGCTTAAGACTAAAGTAGACAAAAGTATCTTTTTCATAATTAATTCCTTTTAATAGATTCCTTTTAGAAACACCTTTTAGGATAGTACCTGAATTGAAAAAGATCCAATAATTAACTTTTTATTCCAGCACACAGTTCCTATCATCTTTGAGCTGATATATCCTATCCCCAAATAAGATAGCAATGGCGGGAATCCACGTGTGGTTTACAGGAATTTGGTAGCCGCGCAGTGCGTAGATGGATACCCGCCTGCGCGGGCATGACAATTGAGGCAAGGAGAATTAAAACCCTGTCATTCCCGCGAAGGTGGGAATCCATCCCGAAATATTCACAGAACTTTATTAAGAAATAAATTACTACTTGCACGGGCATGACAAAATACTTATTAAAATGGCATATTTACAACCTGACTCTTTGCAAGCATCTGAAGATCAAACTATCCTTAATATATAAGTACATTTAAGGGAGCTTGATATGATTAACAAAAAAGATAAAAGAAAAAAGGAAATAAATCTGAAAGACAAAGAACGCTTAGGCAAAGATACTAAGAAGAGCTTAGATAAGTTAGATAAAGAACTTCTTGATACCTTTCCTGCAAGCGATCCTGTTAACAAATACTAAGGCGTCATATCTAATTGCTTCTCTGATTCCATAACTGAAGTAAAAAAAGCTTTTTCAAAAGCGATGGATTTTTTAAATGCGTCCCACACTCCATTGCCACTGTCAATAAGCAAACTTTCCCTCAAAGCATCCTCAAGCCTTTTTTCCATCTGAACAAATTCTTTATCTAGATAAGTAGCCATCCATTGTTGATAATCTGAATTAGGGCTTTCTTTACCTAGATATTTTTGTCCAATCTTCACATATACCCAAAAACAGGGTAAACAAGCAGCAATTGCAACTGAAAGACTGAATTCTCCACCCTCAGTGACTTTTCTTAAATGTCTAATATAATTAACTATTGTTTTATTTGATTTTTCAGGTCTAAATTGTGAAATTTTATTTTCATTTTCTATATCATAATCAAAGGGCTTAATTCCCTTTTTTTCAAGAATTTCTTCTCTAAACCAACCTTCTGTCTTCAAAATATAATCCGCAAATCCCAAGCCTTTAAGTGGGCTGCCTTCTCTTTCTTCAATTTTTTTAAAAATAGCCGAATATTGTTTTATATACCAATAATCTTCTGCCAAATAGATATTAAAAATTTCGTCTGGTAACGTACCATCAACCATTTGTTCAGTAAAAGAATGGTCAACGATTTCAGCTAAAATAGCATTGACCGAACCTAATAAATCATCCACATAATCACCCATTATTCTTTCCTTCAATAAAATAAAAATGGTCAACCGGGCCATTACCCTGCCCTATTTGTTGCTCACTACCCGCTAAAATCGCTTTAGTGAGATAATTTTTAGCCTTTTCAATGGCCTCAATATAAGAAAAATCCTGCCCCAGATAAGACGCAATCGCTGAAGATAAAGTGCAACCTGTACCATGGGTATTTTTAGTGTTAATTCTGGATGAAGAAAACCAATGGGTTTGATTTTCTGCAAATAAATATAAAACATCGGATGATTCATTCGAAGCAAAATGCCCGCCTTTGACTAAGACATTAATACCGTATTGAGTAGCTAACTCTTTAGCTGCCTTAACCATATCTTTTTCAGTTTCAATTTGGCGATTTAAAAGAACTTCAGCCTCTGGAATATTAGGTGTTAACAAACTAATTTGCGGTAAAAGCTTCTCTTTTAAGGACTTAACAGTGGAGTCTAATAATAAAGAGGTACCGTTTTTAGCAATCATGACTGGATCGAGTACTACATGTTGCAAATTTTGCTTACTAAGCGCTAAAGCAATAACTTCGACCACTTCTTGACTGTACAACATGCCAATTTTAACCGCTTTAAAATCAATATCAGAAAAAACAGCCTCTAGTTGTTCATTAATAAACTGCTTCGATAATTCAACAATGCTAATAACCTTTTGTGTGTTTTGCGCAACTAAAGCAGTAATAACAGAAGCAGCATACCCTCCTGTTGCAGAAATAGCTTTTATATCGGCTTGAATTCCAGCCCCACCTGATGGATCAGTGCCTGCAATAGCTAAAATGGCCGCTTTGGTCATAATACTTCTCCAAAACTAAATAATTCATCGATGAAGGCTTCTTTAAACGATCCTGGCCCTTTTGCATTGATAGCAGCTCTTTCTCCACAAAGGCCATAAAATCGAATTGCCTCATAAGCCGCTTTAAAACTATTGTTTTCAACCGCATTAAAGGCAGCTGTTATAGCTGTTAATAGGCAACCTGTTCCTGTTATTTTAGGCATCAGTGCTGAGCCAGTTTCATTGGACCTTAGCTCATTTTTATCAATAATATAATCGACCGCCCCACTCACTGAGATAACCGTATTAAATTGACATGCTAAATCCTTAGCTATATCTAAAATGAGTCCACTTTCCAAGGTTGAATCAACACCTTTGGTTTTTTGTGCCTTATCTGCTAAAGCGGCTATTTCACTAGCATTTGCTCTTATAATTGAAAAGTTATACTGTTGAATAAGCTTCTTAGACATATCGGTTCGATATCGGCTGGCACCTGCACCTACTGGGTCTAAAATTAAGGGTTTATTTAAGCTATTAGCTAAAGCACAAGTTCTATCAGCTAAATTGATAAATTCCTCATTCAGGGTACCTAAATTGATAACCACAGCAGAAGATAAAGCGATTAAGTCGCTCATATCTTCAATGGCCATCGACATAACAGGTGATGCGCCTAAACTTAAGAGGCCATTGGCAACAAAGTCCATGGTCACGAAATTACTAATATTAAGAATGAGCGGCGCTGTTTCTCTCACTTTTTGAATTAATTGTTTTTCGGCAAACATATCAATCTTCCTTTTGGAATTTTATTTTTTCTAAAAAAGCCCCTGCAAGCGCTTTTGGATTTGCTGCCTCATGTAGGGCTGAAATTAAAGCAATACCATAGGCCCCATGCGATAAAACTGCATCAACATTGGTTAATTCAATCCCACCAATAGCAAGCACCGGGTATTTAGAGGCTTGGCTTAATTTTTTTAAGCCCTCGAGCCCCCAAATTCGTTTTAAATTTCTTTTTGTTTTAGATTCAAAAACAGCACTGGCTGCCACATAATCAAGGCAAGTTAAAGCATTAGCCTTTTCTAATTCAGTTTCAGACTCAATGGATAAACCGATAATTTTATTAGGGCCTAAGCGCTTTCTAGCAAGCAGAGGGCTTTTATCCGATTGCCCTAAATGTATACCTTCCGCATCGATTTCAACTGCGATATCAATATGGTCATTAATAATTAAGGGAATCTGATAAGGCTTAAGATATTTTTTTAATTGATAGGCTAAGTCATAAATATCATTTTCATTTTTTGATTTTGCGCGTAATTGGACAGATTGAACGCCGCCTTCAAGGACTTCTTTTAAAAAACGTTCATATTCAGGAAAAGGTTTATCGATATCGGTAACTAAACAAAAGCGAAGTTTATCTAACATAATTCTACCTTAAAATTAGCTACTGCAAGGTAGAATGGGATGAAGAACATCCACTCTCCCTTCGCAGGCATTATCCTGTGCAGGTTATAAGGGTCATTCTCAGCCATAGATTTTTTCTATAGCACCCCCGGTGAAACTCGCTTAATCTACTTTTTTATTTAATCGACGTCAAATTAATTTAAAGAAAAAGATATAAAGGGTGAAACTTACTAATAGACATAATCTTACCAAAGCCACCATCTAAACCGACCTAAACTATAGGAAAAATTATTCCAATACCAATTAGTTTGATGCTTTTTAGCTTTATCTAATAAGTTAAAAAGCATCAAACTGTCTTCATTTTTCAAAATGAGTAAATCCTTTTTATTGAGCTTGGATGTTTCATCTAACTTAGTTATAAAGGGTTCAAGTGCTATTAATTTGTGATCATCAGTCAATATTCGCCTTTGAGATGACAAGCTAAACTGCCCTTCCCCCCAGAACCATAAGCCATTTAACTGGGAAAATGAGTTAGACTGATTTAGAAACATTTGAATTTCCGTAAAAACCCGTTGCCAGTATAAATCCTTATCCCAATTGCTAATAATAGGCATTAAAGATTGGGATAAGACCTTAGTTAAAATAACGGATTTAATAGGTGGGCAATTATCAATATTAAAAAGCCATTTATCAGCTGAGATATAAAACATAGGAATTTCATTTAAAAAAGCGCTTATCTCTTTAAAATGCTTTTTAGATGCTGTTTCATCAAGCAGAACAAGGTTTGTTATCATGGCATCATTATGGCTAGCCTCCCAATGTATGGGAGAAGCAAGCAGCCAATTGTTACCTTGAAAGCCATAATAGAGAGCAAGAAAATGAGCTAAAGGAAAATGAGTTTCATCAAAACCAAGACAGGCTAAAATATTTGAGAAATAATTTCCCTCTTTTTTAAGTGGTTTTGCATTGGCAGGCATTTTTTCTGCATTGGCATTAACAATAATATCCATTAACTTACCTTAATAAAGCCATCTCTTTTGAATAGCGCTTTTATATTACGCAATGCTTGGCGTGTTCTTTCCCTATTTTCAATTAAGCCAAAGCGTACGAAGTTATCGCCATTTTGGCCAAAGCCAATACCAGGGGAAACGGCAACTTCTGCTTCTTTTAATAAATATTTTGAAAATTCTAAAGAGCCCATTTCTTTATAAAAATCAGGCAGCTTAGCCCAAACAAACATAGTTGCTTTAGGTCTTTCAACTGCCCATCCTAATTCATTTAAACCATCACATAAGACATTACGTCTTTTTTCATATAAATCTTTAATGTCTTGAACGCAATCATCAGACCCTTCTAGAGCGGAGATTGCTGCAACCTGAATTGGCGTAAATGTGCCATAGTCTAAATAGGATTTTAAGCGAGTTAGAGCGGCAACTAAATCTTCATTTCCGCAAGCAAAACCAACGCGCCAGCCAGGCATATTATACGATTTTGATAAAGAATAGGTTTCAATAGCGACATCCATTGCCCCAGGCACCTGTAAAATTGAAGGTGCTTTATAACCATCAAAAGCAATATCAGCATAAGCTAAATCATGGATAATCCAAATTTGATGGCGTTTAGCAAGGGCTATTACTTTTTCAAAAAAATCATATTCAACACAATGGGTACTAGGATTAGCAGGAAAATTAATGACTAAAGCTTTGGGCCTTGGCCAGGTTTGCTCAATCGCCTTTTCCACATCATCCAAAAATTGATATTCATCATTAAGAGGTATTTGTTTTACATTAGCACCAGCAATAATAAAACCATAAGTATGGATGGGATAAGCTGGATCGGGCACTAAAATGGTGTCACCTGGGCCACTGATAGCTAAGGCTAAATGAGCTAAGCCTTCCTTTGAACCAATAGTTGTTAATACTTGAGTTTCACTATCTAAATCAACTTGATAATGGCGCTTATACCAATTGGCCATCGCTCGTCTTAAGCGGGGAATCCCCTTTGACATGGAATAACGATGAGTGTCCCCTCTTTGTGCCGTTTCTACCAATTTATCGACTATATGTTGAGGTGTGGGTTTATCAGGATTTCCCATACCAAAATCAATAATATCTTCGCCCCTTGCCCTTGCCTCCGATTTAAGTTGATTTAGAGTATTAAATACATAAGGGGGCAATCGTTTTATACGGGGAAATTGACTCATGATGTAAACCTCTATGATATACTGAGAAACATTATAAAATTATTTTGGTTAATTAAATATCATGCATATCAACCTAGAATCAAGAGATTTACATAGTATTAAAGCTTATAGCGATACCCAAGTTAAAATTAGCGATAATCTTTATGATAAAAGCCTAATCGTCTCTAAAGACCTCATCGTTGATAATTGGCCAATACAGTCTATCAGTGATTTAAATGAAGATTTATTAGCTCCTCTGCTCCAGTTAAAACCTAAAGTTATTATCATTGGTTCTAATGAAAATAAATTAGCACCTTATCCTTTGATTGCTTGAATCCATGAGTATAGGTGCTGCTAGTAGAACCTTTAATGTGCTTTTGAGCGAAGATAGAGAAGTCGTTTTGGGGCTTATTCTGCGCTAAAAATTAAGCTATAGTAGAAAGCCCCCTAGCAAAGCTGAGCCTATCAGCACCAGCTTATGTTATTAAGTAGCTTGGTTGATTTAAAGCTTGAGAGCACTAAACAGTTGCAGTATTTAAAACATCCTGCCTTTCTGCAGTATCATAATGATTGCCCAGCGCATTAAATATTGTGTTACCCAAGGATGTTAGGAAATTTAAAATAGCAATTGTTGGTAAGAACAAGTTGATGATAGTAGAGCAAAGACTAATTACGGCAGTACAAACACCTATATTTAAAGAAACACACAGCCATTTTTTATATTGCTCAGTATGCTCCTTTTCTTGCATTAAATAAGAAGCAATAAGCAGTATCAATGAACCGGCTATGCATGTTAAGGCAATAGGGATGAGAGCTGTGGCAATAGATGAGACAAGGAATAATTTTAAGGGTGCATAGGCAATATCTACTAAGCCTTTTCCCGCTTCTTTGAGCGATGTATAAGGAGCAAAAAAACCTTGTTCAGCTATACGTTTTCCAAAAATATGTTCTTTAAAGGTATCAGGCGTTTGTAATAATACATCTTTTGTTATAGAAAAATCGAAAATACCGTCGATTTCAACGGATTTTAATGGCTCAGGTATCATAAAATCGCCTCAAAAAAAGAGGCTAATTTTATATACATGCTTAATTATAATCAACTGTGTCGAATATTAATTTTCAGTGATCATTATCCTGCCAGATATCCCCTGTGCTTTGAATTGAGGGTTATACATTGATTGGGCTAAGATGGCTGGTAAGGCAAAATTACCTTGGTTTGTTGCTTTGATTCTATAAATGATTTCTTTCATATTTTTATCAATGCTACAAAAGATATTTGCTCTATCTTCTCTAAGATCAGCATAATCGATATTGTCTTGTTTTAAAGAACCATTAACTATTTCAAAGCCACCTGGAATAAGATCAGTAATAACAACATTGCTGAGATAATCATCATCAATGGATCTAATTTTAATATGAACTTCTAATTCTTCACCTAAATTGGCTTTGTCAACAACTTCATTGCTTAAGTTACGGTATTCACGGTAAATTTCAATGCCATTTTCGATTGCTTCGTTAGGTAAGTTTTGGTTAAAACCTTCTTGCATTAGTTGATAGAAGAAGGTTGCATTATCAGGGTTAGAAAAATTAACTTTTTTAGCTTGATTAGAAAGAAAGGCTTTTAAGTAATTAGCATTAGCAGTTGAAAGTTTAATTTCTTTATTATTTTCTAAAATTTCACTGATGGCTAAGTTACTAAAGCTTGTTTGTATTTTATCCTCAGCATAAGCATCAAAAGCTAAACTTATCATTCCTGATAATAGTGTATTTATTTCATTTGAGTTCATCGCTTTAGCAAGCGCATTAATTAATTGGTTATCAACATGAGGTAAATAATCTTTAAAATGCTTAGCCACTAAATAAAAATATTGGGCATTAGCTAGGTTTTGATTGTAAAAATCATCATCATTTAGAAATTGAGAATTATTACCAATTTTAAATTGTCTAATTAAAGTATCCGCAGCAGCCTCATTTTTCAAAAGTTTATAAGTAGCTGCAATATAAGCACCTATTAAATTATTTTGCCATTGATTCAGCTTATCATTTTCTAAATAGCTCTCAAGGTTAGTTAGATAATTAGTTGTGACAAACTCATTACGCGTAAGAATATAAATTGCATAAGCTTGAAGACGTGCTTCCTCCATATTAGAGGGATTATGAGAGAGAAGTTCTCTTAAGAAATTCAGGCCTGAATTCATCACTTCTGTAGGAACAACATAATTATTCGCTTTTGCTTCAGTAAGAAAATGAAGAGCATAAATGCTAACAAAATTATTGTTTTCATTATCCCCTAAACCGGGCCAATAACTAAATGCACCATTCGACATCTGCCTTGAACTTATCATCTGAATTGTGGCATTTATTTTGTTATTAATGGCTGTTTTATCCGTATCAAAAGAACTTTGTTTCGACATGGCAAGCAGTGGTAGAGCCCCACTAGTTAATTGTTCTGTACAACCATAGGGATAACCATCCATGTAATGCTTTAAGCCAACCAGTAAAACAAGGGGACTTGTAGAAGCAGATGCCTCAATCTGTCTGTGTTCTGAATAAAAACTGGTAATTAAATCGAGTTTTTTAGACGATTCTTTTGAATAACCTGTAGTTAACTCTTTAGTATAGGCAGTAGCGGGTCTTACGCTGAGAGTAGAATCCATTTTGGCTTTTTTATCGCCCATTTGTACAAGGAAACTTAGTTTTGCAGGGCCTAATAAGTCTTTAGCTTTTAATTTAAAAACAACAGCTTTTTCCTTATTTTCATCAATTTGAATATCTTGGTGGGATGTACTGATAAGTTCAATATTAGCGCTAGGAATAAGTTGTACTTCAATATTGCCAGAGCCAGAATCTTTCACATTATTGGCAATGCTTGCAGAGATTTCAAATTCATCATTGGGTGCTACAAAGGGAGGGACATTAGGATTAATGACAAAATCGCCTTTAACTTTTACATCCTTTTCTGTAGAACCTAGGGCAGTATTAGATACCGCTACAGCCATGACGCGTAATGAACCATTAAAATAATCCGGTATTTGATAAGTTAATTGTTGCTCTTGTGAGTTGCTTTCTAAAATGCCTGACCAGAATGCGACAGGAAGATCAGTTTTTCTCTTAAAGGGATTAAGATGATGGGCTAATAAGTCTTCCGAATCATCACCGCCCACAGCTGATAATTCTCGTTCTTGAATAAATTTAGGTAAAATTTGATCGAGTGTTTGTTGGGTAATAACTTGTAGAGCATATTTTTGGAAAAAATAAGCTAGAGGATCGGGTGTATTAAAGCGAGCAACCTGCAAAATACCTTCATCTACAGCAAAAATAATAATTTTTGAAGGCTTATTCGTTTTATAACCGATTGTAAGTGTTTCACCTGGTTTTGCTTGCTGTAGGCTCGATAAATTAATCTCGATTTCTTTATTAGCATGAGTCACTGAAAAGGGAGCTATAGAATAACTTAAGGGGCTTAAGAAAATATCAGGTGAATCCCAGTTACGCACAAAAGTCACATTAACATAACCATTGCCTTCAAAGTTATCAGGAATGCGTATTTTCTGAATTGAGCTACTCGTATCCGCTTTAAACCATTGAGTTTGATAAACCTTATCTCTCTCAATGGTAATAAGCCCCGTACCTGTATAGGGCGCTGTTATTTCTAACTCAATTTCAGAAGATGCCTCATATTCTTCCTTATCAAGTTTTATTCTTAATTCAGCATTTTTTGCAAGAGGTTCAGCACTTTCACCGACGATAGAAAATTCAAATTGGCTTAAAATGCTTTGTTCCTTATCAAGTACTACAATACGGAAATCACCAATTTGCCCTGTAGGTAAGCTATATTTTGTATGTTCTGTTTGAATAGCAAAGGGTTTGGTTTCCAGTATTTTTTCTTGAATAATAGATTGGTATTGATAAGTACCATCTTGCTTTTTTACTAGTGTAGTTTGAGGTTTAAGCGAGATTAGCTGTAATTTTAAATCGCTAATATCTTGTTGTTTTAAGTCTTTATTGATGGCAATAAACTCAATTTCTCTTTGGCTATTTTGTTTTATATAACGGAGTTCGCCGTCTTTTTTATAACCAATGAAATAAGATAACGGGCTTACTAGGGTCGATGTTTCAGTACTGACAGATCTACCGCCTTCGGCCTCAAAACCTTCAGCAAAAAAGCTAAGTCGATAGGTAGATTTACCAAATTGCTTAAGGTCAAGATTAAATTCTGCTTGCCCCTTATCATCAGTGGTTGTTGCTTGTAATTCTTCGCTAAATACTTTGGCTGATTTTTTAGGGTCGAGGAAGGGATCGGCAAAGATAAAATCAGGATAGGAATCAAAACGAATAGCTTGGGGAGATAAGGTTATTTTGGCTGATATTTTCCTATTTGATGCAGGTGAACCGTAAAGATTCCAGAGATTGACCTCGGCTGCTATTTTGTCAGGCGATAGCCAAGCTTCATTTTGATTTTCTGCAAATGAAGCTTTAATTCTTAGTCTATCTGGTTCAAATTCGGATAATTTAATAATAGTTGAACCAAGATAACTTTCTGGATGCTCATCCTTTACCACATAAAGATTGGCATAATATTGGCCTGTTGGCGAAGTTAGGCTGGTATCAAAATCAGCTGATAAAAGGCCTGTTTCATCGAGAACTAATTTTTCATCTTTGATTGTTGTGCCATGAGGATCAGTAATGATTAATTGCAGAGGAAGACCCTTAGGTTGTTGGTTAGCGAAGGGATATTTTACAATGATACCAATATGCGCTTTATCTCCCGGGCGGTAAATGCCTCTATCAGAAAAAAGATAGGCTGTCAGGTTTTGTAAAGAGCTATTATTGGCATAAATACCACCCACATCAAAGCGGCTGAAATTTAATTGTCTATCGGGTTTATTGTATGGAATAAAAGAAACATCATCATTTAAGCTAGCAAGATAGACTGTTGGCTCTTTATCTTCGGTATAGTCGCTTAAATTAGGAAAATGAACATGACCATTTTCATCACTGGTTTGTTCCATAAGGCTTAAGCCATTCTTGCCTAGAATAGATATTTTTACGTCTTTTGATGGTTGACCTTCAACTATTGATTCAACAAAAACATCATGGCTGCCATCATTATTATCTTTGACAACCATGCCTAAATTAGTGACCAAAATTAATCTTTTTGTTTTAACATCTAAAATCTCTTTTTTTTCTGGATCATAGCCTTCTGCTTGTAAAACAAATAGTCCTTTCATACCCTTGCTATTGTTAGCTAAGTATTTTGCGAAATCGACATTGGTATATTGTAGTTTTGAGGGATCACTATTATCGAAAGGTTGAATTTCAGAGAAAATTTCACTGATATTTTGTTGATTAAAACTTTGATTAATAAAATAAGGATCAGAAAAATTGCCATCAGTTTGGCTGACTAGTTGGTTAACATTATCAGTGAGGACTCGAGCAATTGAAAAGCGAACAGCAGGCAAACCTCTTACTAAAACTGATAATTTTTGTTCACCATTTAAAGCAAGCAATGCCCCTTTATGTAAGAAGCTAATTTCTTTCGGTAATTCAGGTACTTTTATTAGAGCAGCATAATCATTCTTTAAGGAAAAATCACCAAAAGCTTTGGCACCCTTATCTATTTTGATATATAAAAAACGAGGATAATCCGCTTTGAATTGATAGCTATGTAAGTTTGCATAATTTCTATCCGTAGGCAGTGCTGTTAGAGGAAGTTCTTTGGCTAGAGCTAAGATTGAACTATTAATTTCCCCTGGTTCCAGCCATTCATAATTTTGTTTTTCAGGTTTATCGCCTATGGCTGGGTAATTTTGCGGTAAAAGATAAACGTGTAAGGCTTTATCTATTTCTTTTTCTGTAGCACCAAGAGTTGTTTCTATCGAAAGAATTTGCTCTGGTCTATCTTGTTCATTTCGGATAATCGAAGCAGATAATTTGTCAATTTTAAAATAATTAGAAGCATCAGGTATTAATACATTTTTGTTAAGCGTTTTTTTTGTTTGGGCAATACCAGTTGTTGATTGAATACCCTTATCAATATTTAATACTAAAAAGCGCGATTGGTTGGGTAAGGGGATAGGTTCAGATTGAATAAAAGCTTGGCGTTTATGTTTATCATAGCTAACTTTAAATTGATATTTTTCTGGCTCTAAATTTAATTTACTATTGCCCTCTAAGGTGAGGCTTATACTTTCCTCAAGACTCGCTGGATTGATAGGGTAATCAAAAACAACGGTAGCAATTGCTTGTTTAATTTGTGGGTTAAGCGGATCTTGATAAAATTTAAATTCCTTAATATCAGCTATTAAAGGTAACGTTGTAAAATGAAAACTTAAGCTCTCTAATTGAGAAGGATTTTTAACACTATCTTTTGAAAGTTGAATATGATAATTGGTATCAGGTTGCCAATCTTTATTTGGCGTGAAAACCAATCTACTATCACTTTCCCAGAAAAACTCCCCTGCCAATTGAGGCGTTATATTTATCCCTGCAGGAACTATTTGCCCGACTAAATTTAAAGGTGCTACTGCTTGTGGTAGAAACGCCCCCTCTTTTTTAATGCCAAAATCAATTTTAACTGAATCAGGCACTAGCTCATCCTCTTCAGAAAGAGGTGTTAATTTAGGTGTTTGGATGCTGGTTTCAATTAAAAGAGGTTTGGGAAGGTGTTGATACCAATAAAAAATGGCTACTGATGCAATTAAAAATAGGCTAATTAAGCTAGATAAAATTGGTTTTGACTTTGCTTTTTGTAGCCAAGGAGGGCTTATCCAATTAGGTTGGCCAAATAATGAAGCTAAAAAGGAGCTGATTTTAGTGCTTAAGTTGGATTTCATAACCTATTCCATAGATATATACCTGTTATCTCTTAAAGTACTTTGATTAATTCATCCAAAATACAGTATTTTGAAAGATCAGGGATATAAAATTAATTGCTAGGCAAATTTAAGCTATTTTAAGGAGTGATTTCAAGTCTATTGGCTAGGAAAAGGCAATTAAATTTGATGTCTGAAATAGAACTATTAGAACAATTTACTTTCGGCATGATAAAATAGCTCAACAAGTTCAATAAACCTTCCTAAAATGCCTTTTTTAACCAATAAAACAGCTCGACTTTTACTTGCTTTTGTAGCTGTATTTATTAGTTTATTTATTGCTTCCTTATATATTTTACCGCCCCCCCTTTTATTAAAAAATAAAAGTTTCTCAAAAGCCATTTATGATAAAAATGATAAATTATTGCGCCTTAGTCTTAGCCAGGATGAAAAATATCGTCTTTTTACCCCTTTAAACAAAATTGATAAAAAGCTAATTGAGGCGACTTTATTGCAAGAAGATCAATATTTTTTTAAGCATATAGGCGTCAATCCCTGGGCAATGATTAAGGCAGGTTTTCACACTTATGTCTTAAAAACAAGGAGAGTCGGGGCTTCAACAATAAGTATGCAGCTTGCTCGTATGCTTTCTGGTATTGAATCTAGGCATGTTTCTGGCAAATTACAGCAAATTTTTTATGCCTTGCAATTAGAAATGCATTATTCAAAAGCAGAAATTTTGGAAGCCTATTTAAACCTTGCACCTTATGGCCACAATATTGAAGGCATTGGTGCTGCAAGTTTGGTTTATTATACAAAATCAGCTGATAAATTAAGTTTAGCTGAAGCGTTAACACTGGCTATTATTCCTCAAAATCCGAATGTTCGTATTTCAACAAATAAACAATTAAAAGAGATTCGCGGGCATTTATTTGAGCGTTGGCTTCAATCACATCCTAAAGATGATACAAAGCGAGGAATGATAAATTTACCCTTGGCTATGGGGAGTTTAAAAGCACTGCCTTTTAAAGCGCCTCATTTTGTTAATGAAGTTATGGCGAATCATCGTGACCATGAGCAGAAGATTAAAACGACCCTTGATCTTAAATTACAAACCATTGTTCAACGCATTACCAATCGATACTTAAGCCAAAAGACAGCGTTGGGTGTTAATAATGCCTCTGTTTTATTAGTGGATAGCAGAGATTTATCAATACTTGCTTTATTAGGTTCTGCAGATTTTTTTAATTCGTCTATTTCTGGGCAAATTAATGGTACGAATATCAAACGCTCGCCAGGGTCAACCCTAAAACCCTTTATTTATGGTTTAGCCTTAGATCAGGGGCTTATTCATCCTTATACTGTTTTAAAGGATGTTCCTTATCATTTTGGTAATTATAATCCTGAAAATTTTGATTATGATTTTATGGGACCAATCAAAGCCAAGGATGCTTTGATTTTAAGCCGAAATATTCCTGCTATTTTTCTTGCTAGTCAGCTAAAACCTAATTTGCATGAGCTCTTGGTGAAATCTCAGATAAGCCAGCTAAGATCAGAATCCTTTTATGGTTTATCTTTAAGCTTGGGGAGTGCTGAATTAACAATAAAAGAATTGGCTAGTCTTTATGCTGCATTAGTCAATGATGGTCTATGGAAACCCTTGCGTTCAGAGGCATCCAGAATAGAGGCACAGGAAATTAGGTTATTAAGTAGAGAATCCAGTTTTCTTATTTTAGATATGTTAAAGGATACACCAAGACCTGGATTTAACTTTTTATCCCATGCCCCTAAAGATATTTCCTGGAAAACAGGCACTTCATCTGGTTATCGTGATGCCTGGTCTGTAGGTAATTTTGGCCCTTTTGTTTTAGTTATTTGGATAGGTAATTTTGATAATAAATCCAATCAGGCTTTTGTCGGCAAAAATATCGCTGCCCCTTTATTTTTTGACATTATCACGGCAATAAAGAATGAGATAGGTGTTTTGCCCCTTGAAAATAAAAATCCAGAATGGATGAATCTTAGAAAGGTAGAGGTATGCAAAGCTTCAGGCCTTCTACCAACTCGTTTTTGCCTAGATAGAGAAATGAGCTGGTTTATTCCCGGTAAATCACCCATCAAGCATGATAATATTTATCGAGAAATACCCATTGATAAAAAGACAGGTTTAAGAAGCTGTCAATTTAATGAAAATACACGTTTTGAGATTTATGAATTTTGGCCCAGTGATATTTTAAAAATTTTTAAACAAGCCGGTATCCAACGAAAAAAACCACCTCCTTTTGCAGAAAGCTGTCATTTTAATGAGGAAGGACTACAACCGCAGATTAGCTCTCCTGAATCACAATTGAAATATGTTTTAAATAACCAATTTAAATACATTCCTTTTACGGCGATCACCGATGCTGGTGTAAAAAAAATTCATTGGTTTATTAATGAAAGATACCTTGGCAAAGTCAATGCAATGGAACCATTCATCTGGCCTGCCAAAATAGGCAAATATGTTGTACGCGTCGTCGATGATCAGGGCCGCTCAGATGCAAAAGATTTAGTCATAACTGGCTATTAAAACTTTGTCTAAAACCGTAAGATTATGGATTAGAGGGCAATGAATTAGGGGGATCGAGCTTTGAATTAAACAAACTTCCTGTATCAATAAATAGAATTTTAATAGTAACTTTAATTATCCCAATTAAAATGCCACCATTAGCAGCAAGATAAGTATTCCCAGAAGATAATAATGCAATCTCAAAAAATATCTATTTCATTATCAAAACAACAATGCGATTTTATAGAACATCATTTAATAGATCAATAAGATAAAAAATTGCTCCGAGATAATTAAAACAGCCTAGATAAAGGAGTTAGAAGCTTATTATAAAGAATCAAACCAAGAAATTAATAAGGATTTTGAAAATACTAATTTAGACGGAATTGAAAATAATGAAACGTGGTGAAATTTATTTCGCAAACTTAGACTCAACTATAGACTCCCAAAGAACTTCCCTTTAACTGCTTGATTAACAAGCAATCTCTCTAATCTGAAATCCAAGCGTTTTTGCACGAAAACTTAAGTTTTTGATCAATGGTAAAAATAAATAATGCTTTAATGATTCATTAGGATATTATTTAAGATACTAGGGCGAGCCTTAAGGATTCTATTTTTACTTAGGCTTCATAAATTGCTGTTTCAACAAATTAAACCTGTCTTCTCGCCTCAAGCACATTGGGGATTTGACCTAATTTACTTAATAGACGAGATAAACCATGTATGCCATCTATTTCCACCGTTAATTTTAAAAAAGCCGTGTTATCTTCTTTATTGATTTGCGACTGCAAGGCATAAACATGAGCTTTTTCATTGGATAAAAGTGAGGTGACGTCTTTAAGTAAACCATTTCGGTCAAAGGCTTTAACTGTTATATCAACTAAATAATGCTCTTTTGTTGCAGTACCCCAATTTACCTGTAAAAAACGTTGTTTTTGCTTTTCATTAGCATGAAGGATATTCGCACAATCTTGCCTATGAATCGAAACACCGCGCCCAATCGTAATATAGCCTATAACCTTATCACCTGGCACAGGTTGGCAGCAGCGCGCCATATAGGTTAAAAGATTCCCTACTCCCTCTATATGTAAATCACTACCACTGACTTCAATTTTAGAAAAAGGTTTAATTACATGCTGGATTTCAACTGGTTGCTCAGGTTCAACGTGAGGTAAACGATTAAGCACTTGGCTTATTTTAAGATCGCCTCTCCCCAAGGCCGCTTGCATATCTTCTAAGCGTTTGAAATGCAAATCAGAAACAATTGCCGCTAATTTATCTTGTTTTAGGCCTAAGGCTTTTAATTCTTTTTCTAGAATGTCTTTACCATCTTCCCTATTTTGCTCGTAATCCTGCATTTTAAACCAATGCAAGACTTTCGCTTTAGCTCTTGACGTTTTGAGATAACTTAAATGAGGATTAATCCAGTCCCTTGAAGGTCTAGGTTCTTTACCGGTTAAAATTTCAACCTTATCGCCTGTTTTTAATTTATAAGTTAAAGGCATAATAGTGCCGTTAATTTTAGCTCCTCTGCAACGATGTCCTATTTGGCTGTGCACATGATAGGCAAAGTCTAAAGGAGTAACACCTTGAGGTAAATCAAGCACATCACCGCTAGGGGTAAAAACATAGATTCTATCTTCTAAAAACTCAGTTTCCGCTGCCAAAGAAATCCCATTATTCACAGCCATTTCTTTATGCCAGGCTAAAACATCACGAAGCCATTCAATTTTTCTTTCATGACTATCTTTTTGAGTGGATGCCCCTTCTTTATATTTCCAGTGCGCAGCTACACCCATTTCAGCTTGAGCATGCATATCAAAGGTTCTAATTTGCACCTCAAAGACTCTTTCTTCAGGCCCTAAAACTGCGGTATGCAAAGATTGATAACCATTGGCTTTGGTATTAATAATATAATCATCATATTCAGCGATAATTTGTTTCCACAAAGCATGGACAATACCTAAAACCTCATAACATTGATCTTTAGTATCAACAAGTACCCTAACCGCAGTTGCATCATAAATTTCATCCAAGGGAACATTTTTTCGTTTCATCTTTTTATAGATGCTATGAATATGTTTGGAGCGTCCATAGACTTCAAAATGCTTGGCTCCTGTTTTTTTTATTTCTTGGATAAGCTCTTTTACAATTAAATCGACATATCTATCTCTATCCAAGCGTTTTGCTTTTAGACCTTTTGCAATTGCTTTATAGTCATCGGGATGCATGTACCGGAAAGCTAAATCTTCCATTTCCCATTTGATAGCACCAATACCTAAACGGTTAGCAAGTGGTGCATAAATCTCCATTGCCTCCGTTGCGATTTGAATTCTTAAAATCTCTGGGATATTGGCTGAGTTTCTTAGCAGACAAAGTCGTTCCGCTAATTTGATAAGGACTACTCTCACGTCATCAACCATAGCTAATAACATTTTTCGTACATTATCAATTTGATGTTTATTTTGTGGGTATTTAGTAAAGGTCTTAAAATTGTGCATTGCACTCATTTTTTCAATGCCTTTAACTAATTTGGCGATATTAGGACCTAATTGTTCTTCAACATCTTCTAATGATAGTTCAGCATAATGGACTGATTGAAAGATGATTGCTGCTGTTAAAGTTTCCTCATCCACATTAAGATCTGCAAGGATATCAGCCATAATAAGGCCTTGCTGTAAACAGGAAATACCAATTTCAGTTGCATGCTCATGCCCTGCAAGCTGGCTCAGTGTGCAGGCAATTCTTATACGGTCAAGATTTTGAAGATAGCCTCTATTTGCTAATTGCGATAACCAAGCATCGATATCAATGCCCTTATGAGTTAGCCAGTGCGCATCTTCTTTTACTTTAACCATTTCTTATCCTTTTTCAAAAACGGCAATCGACTCCACATGAGCAGTATGAACAAACATATCCATGACAGCCGCTGCCTTTAAACGAAATCCTTTTTGATTAACTAAAATATCTGCATCTCTTGCAAGCGTTGCTGGATTACATGATACATATACTAAGCGCTTCACATTCATTTTATCAATTTGCTTAACAACCTCTTCAGCGCCGGAACGAGGGGGGTCAATTAATAGTTTAGTAAATTGCTCAGGGATTAAGTGGTTTAAAGCATCTATCTTTTCTAAATCCCTACAAAAAAAATCAGCATTCGTTATTTGATTAAGCTCTGCATTCATTTTTGCACGTAAAACCATGTCTTCTGAACCTTCGACTCCGACTACTTTGAGGCATCTTTTAGCCAAGGGTAAAGAAAAATTACCAAGCCCACAGAAGAGATCGAGCACAACATCATCAGCTTTAATCTCCATTAACTCCATTGCCAATTGGATCATTTGCGGATTTAGGCTAGCATTAATTTGTGTGAAATCGGTGGGGAAAAACTTAAATTCAATATTGTCCTTTGCCAATGAATAGGTAAGATATTCCGATTCATCCGCAGGATAAAATAATTTTACAGTATCAGGCCCCCCTGGCTGCAAAAAGATTTTAAAATCTTTTTCTTTGGCAAAAGCGGCTAACTTTTCTAAGTCAGCCTCACTCAAGGGAGTTAAATTTCTAAAGATAAGAGCAACATCGTTATCGCCAGCAGCCACTTCAATTTGCGCAATGGAATGCGGGTCATCTAACGAATCAACCAATGCTCTCATAGCAGGTATAGCTGCATCAATTTTTTCATTTAGGATTGGGCATTCATTGATTTCAGTAATATAACGGGGATTTATTTTTTCGCGAAAACCAATCAGTGTCGCGCTCTTTTTATTGACATAACGAACACTTAACCGCGCTTTATTGCGATAATTCCAACTTTTTGCCTTAAGCGGTGGTAATACCTTTTCTGGCTGACAATGACCTACTCTTTGTAGTAAATCTAAAAGTAATTTTTCCTTTTCAGCTATTTGTAAATCTTCATTTAAATGTTGTAAAGAACAGCCGCCGCATAATTCATAATGCGGGCAACGAGGTTCAACTCGCTCCTTGGCTGCTTTATGAATAGTTATAGCTCTACCCTCATCAAAATCTGATTTTTGTCTGGTATATTGAAAACTTACTTCTTCTGTGGCTAAAGCACCTGAAATAAAGGTTGTTTTACCGTCGATTCTTGCAATTCCGCGGCCTTCATGGCTCAATTTTTCAATCACGGCAGTATGAATAGTTCTAGGTGGTCTTGCTGGGGCTCTTCTTCTCATGTAATTCTTAACTCTATTGTTTATTTAAGGAAGATAAAAAACTTTCCACTTCTTTCGGGCTAAGTTCTTTGCATTGTCCTCTTGGTAAATAACGTGGCAGCATTAAATTGCCATAGCGCACACGTACAAGTCTTGAAACATCAACACCTTGAGTTTGCCAAAGCCTTCTTACTTCACGATTACGCCCTTCACTAAGTGTCACATGATACCAACTATTAGTACCCTCTCCACCTCTAAATTCAATACGATTAAACTTTGCTTTACCATCTTCTAAATCAACACCCTTTAAAAGATTTTTAACAGCCTCATCGCTGACTTCACCGTAAATTCGTACTGCATATTCTCGCTCTAAACCAAATTTAGGGTGCATTAAACGATTTGCTAGTTCACCGTTATTGGTAAAAATAAGAAGACCAGAAGTATTAATATCAAGCCTACCCACTTGCACCCAACGCTCTCCTCTTAAAGGGGGTAATTTATCAAAAACTGTTCGGCTATGCTTAGGATCGCTTTTGGAGGAAATTTCACCGACTGGCTTATGGTAAAGCAAAATACGTGTTTTAGATTCTTTCTTTAAAGGATTGGCAATCATATGCCCCTTGACGCTAATTTTATCATTAACATCAGCACCATCACCAAGCTTTGCTTTTGCGCCATTTACTTCAATTAGGCCTTGTTCAATCCATTGCTCTATTTCACGACGAGAGCCAAAACCAGCTTGGCTTAATATTTTTTGTAAACGTTCTTTTTTCATTATTGGACCTAATCATTCAACAAGTTGATTTACTATTTCATTATTTTCAATAGCCACCAAAGGAGGTAATTCATTTAAGGTTGCTAAGTTAAAATAATCTAAAAAAGCCTTGGTAGTAACATAAATAGCAGGCTTACCAGGCACATCTCGATAGCCAGCAACTCTCACCCACTCCCGCTCTAATAGGGTTTTTAAAATACCTGAACTGACGCTAACACCGCGAATATCCTCAATATCAGCGCGAGTAACTGGCTGCCTGTAAGCAATAATCGCTAAGGTCTCTAAAAGTGCTCTTGAATATTTAACAGGCTTATCCGCATAAAGTCGGCTAATATAAAGACTATATTCCGCCTTGGTTTGCAATTGATAGCCCGAAGCTAACGATTTTAGCTCAATTGCATGACCTTCATAATCATCACAAAGTATGGCTAATGCATCCTTAATTTCCTCAACAGAAGGTCTTTGCCATTCATCAAAGGCTGTTTGCATTAATTCTATTGATAAAGGTTCTGAAGCATTCATTAATAAGGCTTCTAGAATTCCTTTTAGCTTGTCATGACTCATGATGTACTACTTCTATTAAAATGGCGGAAAAAGGAGAACTTTGGCTTATTCGAATGCAGCTTTGTCTCGCAAGTTCTAGTATAGCAATAAAACTAACGGCAATCCCCATTCGACCCTCATCTAAATTAAATAATTCTGTGAAATAAAGGCTAGTTTGTCTTGATAATCTATCCAAAATCGAAGCCATACGCTCTCTAATAGATAGAGGTTCACGACTTATTTGATGACTAACTTGATGATCTTGCTTTTTCATTAAGCTCATCATCGCATTAACCAATAATTCCAGTTCTACATCAGGCTGAATAATAATTTGGGTTAATTCGGGTGAATTTAAACTAAAACGATAGTGTTCTCTTTCGGCGCGCGGTATTTCATCTAATTTAAGGGCTGCATTTTTAAATTGTTCATAAAGTTGCAATTTTCTTACAAGCTCCATGCGTGGATCTTCTTCTAATTCATCTTCGTTGGCAGAAATCTTAGGTAAAAGAAACCTGGATTTAATTTCCGCAAGTAAGGCCGCCATAAGCAGATATTCAGCAGCTAATTCTAAGCGGTGAACCTCTAAGAGATTAATATATTGAAGGTATTGTCTTGTAATGTGGGCTATTGGAATATCTAAAATATCTATATTATCTTTTTTAATAAGGTAGAGAAGTAAATCTAAAGGGCCAGAAAATGAATCAAGTAATACTTCTAAGGCATCTGGTGGTATGAACAAATCTGCAGGCATCTCCATAAGAGGTTGGCCTGCAATGATTGCACAGGGTTTTAATGCCTCTTCAGCTAACATCAATAATCCAGACCCATCACATCTCGAACCGTATCCATTGTTTTAGACGCTTCTTCTCGTGCTTTTTCAGAACCTTCAACCATAATTCGTTTAACGGAACTAAGATCTGACTCATATTCTTTGATATTTTCTTGAATAGGTTTTAATTCTTGATTCACAGCCTCAACAATTGGTCTTTTACAATCAACACAACCGATACCCGCTGTACGGCAGCCTACTTGTACCCAATCTTTAACTTCACTAGATGAGTAAATTTTATGTAACTGCCAAACAGGGCATTTTTCTGGCTCACCTGGATCAGTTCTTTTAATCCGCGCAGGATCAGTTGGCATAGTCAAAATTTTCTTTTCAACATCTTCAGGACGCTCTCTCAAAGAAATCGTATTATTATAAGACTTAGACATCTTTTGTCCGTCTATTCCTGGCATCTTCGCAGTTTCAGTTAACAAAGGTTGTGGTTCAGGTAAAATAATTTTGCCAGCACCATCCAAATAACCTAATAAACGCTCTTTATCACCAATAGATAAATTATGTTGATTTGTTAATAAGGCTTTGGCCGTTTGTAACGATTCTTGAGAACCATCTTGCTGGAAAGCTTTGCGTAATTGGCTGTATAACTGCCCATTCTTCTTGCCCATTTTTTTAATAGCTTCATTCGCTAATTCTTCAAAATTCGGTTCTTTCCCATAGATAAAATTAAAACGACGCGCTATCTCACGGGTTAACTCAATATGCGGTACCTGATCTTCACCGACAGGTACTAAATCACCTTGATATAAAAGAACATCAGCACTTTGTAATAAGGGGTAACCTAAAAAACCATACGTTGATAAATCTTTATCTTTTAATTTATCTTGCTGATCTTTATAAGTAGGTACTCGTTCAAGCCAGCCAAGAGGTGTAATCATCGATAATAAAAGATGCAACTCAGCATGCTCAGGCACCCAAGATTGGATAAAAACAGTGGATAAGCTAGGATTTAGACCACAAGCTAACCAATCAATAACCATATCCCAAAGGATTGATTCAAGAATTCCAGGTTCATCATAACGTGTAGTTAAACCATGCCAGTCTGCTACGAAAAAATAACAATCATATTGGTGTTGTAACTTTAGCCAGTTTTTTAATACACCATGGTAATGACCTAAATGCAAACGCCCACTGGCTCGCATGCCAGATACTACTCGTTTATTTGCGCTTAATAACACTGACATCAAAATCCTTAATTAATCATTCATTTGAAATAGAGCTTGGCAAAAGCTCGATAAAACTCGTGATAGTAACTATTTTTTCATAATTAGTAAATTTTATAATCCTGAAAACAGCCTTTTCCTGTCATCCTGTTCTGCACTTGTCATTCTTCGCTTTGCTCAGGATGACAGGGAGGAAAGCTTTCATTCTAGAAACAATCAGCGAAAAGGCTCAGGATCACCCTTACCCTCACGTATTATCACAGGATAATCGCCAGTGAGATCAACTACTGTAGTAGGCTGATAGCCACAATTACCACCATCAATGATTAAATCCACTTGATTACCCAATAAATCCTTGATTGCTTCAGGCTCACCAAGTGGTGCAGTGGCTCCTGGTAAAATTAAGGAAGTGCTCACTAGAGGAGCATCCAAACATTCTAATAAGGACAACGTAATATTATTGTCAGGAACCCTTAAACCCAGGGTTTTCCTTTTAGGGTGCAGCATTAAACGCGGCACTTCATGAGTGGCGTTTAAAATAAAAGTATAGGAGCCTGGGGTAAAGGCTTTTAGTAATCTAAAGATTGGGTTTGTTACTTTGGCATAATGGCCTAATTGGGAGAGACCACCACAAATTAAAGTCATATTATGGTTTTTATCGAGTTGCCTTAAGCGCCTGATTCTTTCCATAGCGCCTTTATTACCAAGTTGGCATCCTAAAGCATAACCAGAATCAGTTGGATAAACTAATAAACCACCTTCTTCGATAAGATTAACTGCTTGTCTTAATAATCTTGATTGGGGATTATCAGGGTGAATTGCAAAAAGTTGACTCATTAAGACTCCCTATTATTTAAATAGTCCATTGCTGCCAAATAGGCTTACAGTTTACCGGTAATTGTCTTTGCCGTCCAAGGGCTATGCGCGAAATGCTATCGCCATGAAAATCGGAGCCTGCTGAGGCAAATAAATCATAATGTAAAGCAATATTAGCTAAATCATTAATTTCTGAATCATTAGTTTCTCCAGAAACGACTTCCATTCCTCTACCACCGGCTTCTTTAAAATTATCTATCAATTTCATAAGCTTGGTACGGGTTAGTTTATATTTTAAAGGATGGGCAAGAACAGCATCGCCAGAAGCCGCCGTAATGGCTGAAATAGCAGTAGAAAAGTCTGCCCAATTAACAGGCACATAAGCAAGCTTACCTCGTTTTAAAAAACGTTTAAAAGCAGTTTGCATATCAGATACAACGGCTTCATTGATGAGTACTTTAGCAAAATGGGGCCGCCCAACTCTTGTGTGGCCTGCAAGAAGGCAAGCCTTTTCATAGGCATCCTTAACTAAGGGTTCTAATTTTTGCCCTATTTGCTTTGCCCTTTCAATTCTTGCTTCCGTTTGGCTTTCAACTAAATTGTTTAAAATATCGCATTGTCTATCAATATTAAGGCCAAGAACATGAATATCTTGCTTTTTCCATGAACAACTAATTTCAATTCCATTGATAATTGAAATTAAATTTCCCTTATTCGCGGCATGTAAATCGTCAAGACCTTTAATGGTGTCATGATCAGTAAGAGCAAGGATCTTTATTCCAGACTCTAAAGCCTTATGCAGGAGTTCTTCTGGGCTATGTATCCCATCTGAAAAAAAACTATGGCAATGAAGATCAATCATAAGAAATATTACAGACATGAATTTTATGATTATAACAAATTGATGCCTAACTTTCTTTAAATATTCATAATAACTAGCTTTAGAATAGCATCCTTTAACTTGCAAATGTCTATAAAGATGAACTATTCTTCGATTATAAAGACTTTAAATTAATATAAATTGAGCAGTTTCCCGCATAAAACAAAGTTTAATATGCCTCTAAGCTTTCAAGAGTTAGCCAATCTTTGTGGTCAATTTCATGAAAACATTCAGTTTTTAGACCATTTTTTTAAGGTAAAAATAAAAATTAACCACCACGACGTTGTTGTTGAAGGAAGCTCAAAAAGCAATCTTAGTGAAGTTGAAAAAACCTTAAAAAAACTAAAAACCAAGGCAAATAATCCGATTGATCTTAATACCTTAAAATCCCTTTTAAATTTTCCTTTTGAGGACCGAAAAAAACCTATGTCATCGATAATTAAGCTAAACCGTAAAATTATTTCACCCCGTAATGACAAGCAAATCGATTTTTTAGAAAGCATTAATCATAATGATATTGTATTTGCAGTAGGCCCTGCTGGAACAGGTAAAACCTATCTTACAGTAGCTAAAGCCATAGAATCCTTTGAAAAAGGTGAAGTACAACGCCTAGTTTTTGTAAGGCCTGCAGTAGAAGCGGGTGAAAAGCTTGGTTTTTTGCCAGGAGACCTAGTTGAAAAAGTACTACCCTATCTTCGCCCAATCTATGATGCACTTTATGAAATGGTCGGTTTTAAAGAAACTCAAAAACTAATTCAATCTGACGTAATTGAGGTTTTACCCTTAGCTTTTATGCGTGGAAGAACGCTCAATGAAGCCTTTGTCATTCTAGATGAGGCACAAAATACTACTGTTGCTCAAATGAAAATGTTTTTAACACGTATTGGTTTTGGTTCAAAGGCTGTTATCACAGGTGATATGACTCAGATTGATTTACCTAAAGGTACTGATTCTGGCTTAAACCATGCTCTTAAATTATTAGACAAGGTTGAAGGTATTGCTACCCATCGTTTTACCAGTCAAGAGGTAGTACGCCATCCCCTAGTCGCACGTATTATTGATTGCTACGATAATGAAAAGAAGGATTAAGATGTCTTATTTTATCGACATACAGCATGCAAGCGAAAATAAAATCCCTTTTAGCAATCAAATACTTGAGAATTGGGCTATAGCCGCCTTAAAAGAAGCAAAGATTGAGTCTGCTGAATTAACTTTAAGATTGGTAGATAAAGAAGAAATTCAGCATTTAAATCTTAGCTATAGAAAAAAAGATAAACCGACAAATGTACTTGCCTTTCCCTCTTCCTTGCCAGAAGATATTGAACTTGAATATCCCTTTTTAGGCGATGTGATTATTTGCGTTAAAGTGTTAGAAAAGGAAAGCGAAGAATATAGTAGAACTCTTGAAGCACATTGGGCTCATATTGTTACTCATGGGGTTTTACATTTATTAGGCTATGATCATATAGAAGAGGAAGATGCAAAACTAATGCAAGCGCTTGAAATCAAGTTACTAGCTAATTTAGGTTTTGCTAATCCTTATGAGTTAGAGGACGATAATCTTGAGTAAAGAGGATGACACAAGTTCTTTATTTGCAAAGATAAAACAATTTTTGCAGGTTGAACCACAAAATAAAGAAGAATTGGTTCATTTATTAAGAGATGCCTATAGTCGAGCGCTTATCGATTCAGAGACTTTGAGCATGATTGAAGGGGTTATTCAATTTGCTCAAATGCGAGTTCGGGACATTATGTTACCAAAAAAACAAATGACCTGTATTCCAGAAGATGCTTCACTACAAACAGTGATTGAAATTGTAACTAGTTCTGGACATTCTCGCTTCCCTGTTATTGGCGATAACAAGGATGATGTGATAGGAATATTGCACGCTAAGGACTTATTGCAATTCCAACAAGATAACCAAACTGATTTTGACTTAGTTGATATTATTCGTTTAGCCACTTTTGTGCCTGAATCAAAGCGCTTGGATTTGTTGTTAAGCGAGTTTCGTAATAATCGTAATCACATGGCAATTGTTGTTGATGAATACGGTACTGTTAATGGTTTTATCACCATAGAAGATATTATTGAGCAAATTATTGGTGATATTGAGGATGAGTTTGATATTGATGAAGAAACTTATATCAAAATTCACGGTGACAATTACTATATAGTAAAGGCTCATACACCTATTCAAGAATTTAATGAGCAATTAGGCGCTGATTTTAGTGATGAAAATTATGATACGATTGGGGGTATCGTCATGTCTAGTTTTGGTTATTTGCCTAAACGAGGCGATAGTATCAATATTGATAAATTTGAGTTTAAAATTATAAGCGCTGATGCAAGACGTATTAAACTTCTTGCCTGTTTTGATAAAAGATCAGCAAATGAAAAACTGAGGACATCAAAGTAATGAATAATCATATTTTGGTCATCGATGATGATATAGAGCTTACTGAGCTTTTAACTGAATACCTTGAACCAGAAGGATTTGCAGTTACCGTTGTTCATGATGGTGAAAATGCAGTTAAAAAAGCGCTAAATCAAAATTTTGATGCCATTATTCTAGATGTCATGCTCCCTAAATTAAATGGCTTTGAGGTCTTAAAATCGATTCGCGAACATCAAGAAACACCTATTTTAATGCTGACAGCAAGAGGTGATGATATTGATAAAATTGTGGGCTTAGAAATCGGTGCAGACGATTATCTACCCAAACCTTGTAACCCTCGGGAGCTTGTTGCAAGACTCAAAGCTATTCTGCGACGCATGCAAAAAATCCCAGTTCATAGACCGGTTATCGAACAAGAAAACATTGTGGTTGATTGCTCAAAAAGGTTAGTTAAACAAAATGACGCCATACTTGAATTGACCAATGCTGAATTTAATATTCTTGAAATGCTCATTAAATCACCTGGACAAGCTTTTTCAAAGGAAGAGCTGACTGAATATGCTTTAGGTCGTAAATACACCGCTTATGACCGGAGTATAGATGTTCATATTTCTAATTTACGTAATAAACTAGGCG
>JAIUOG010000173.1 GCA_020161725.1 Pseudomonadota bacterium | reverse complement strand
CAACTTTGATTCATTAGCTCTTGCTATTGATTCTGCTTTTAAGGGATCGTTTAAATTTTAATTCACTATAATCCGGCCTAACCAAGGTTTGAGTGCGAACTCAATACCGAACTGAATCAATAACTACTCGGGTACCTCTACTTCCTCCGCCAGGCAAATCAATAAATTCCTCATTTAACCATCTTGCATCTTCTGTAAACATTCTTACACAGCCATGGCTCGCACGATAACCTGGAACATCCTGACTACCATGAAGCGCGTATCCTCTAAAAAAATGCATACAAAAGGGCATTTGTGCTCCTCCGTTATCGCCATTGGCACGTTTTGGAAAGGCAGTTGATACGCAATCGATATCTTGTTTACGAATAATACGATAGGCACCAGTAGGAGTAGCACAGCCACCATAGCTATTACATTTACCTTGACCAGAAGAAATGGGGCCCCACCAAAGTAGTTCTCCATCTTCATCATAAGCTCCCCAAGCTAGTTTATCTTGGCTAACATAGATAGTTTTTTCACCACTTGGTTCAATATAACGAGGGAAGGGAGATACATCATAAATAGTAAGTCTATCTAAATTTCTAGGAACAGCAATAATCATCCCTGGACGGAGCCGTACATTCATTCGATTAAGTCTTCTGACAATATCTTTTGCTTCAGGATTAGGAAATAAACTACTCCAACTTTGCCCGTTTTTAATTTTAATGCACAAAAAATCTGGATCTTGGCAGTAAAGTTCGCCAAAACGTTTATAGGCCCATGAAGAATGTGCTAAGAGAACAGTTATTATTATAATAAAGAGTCTCTTCATGAATGGCTCCGATTTTCTTTATTTCTTATCTTCTTTAACGGCAAGACCTAAAAAAACTTTATTTAAATTTGCATTGTTTGTGTTATTTATGATCTTTCTCGATATAAAAACTGGCTACATGTTGTTTTTAGTGTCAGCTTTTAAATTATATTGTTTTTGACTCGACCTCACTGGCAAGTGACATAGCAACTTTAGCTAGCCCTTTAGGTTGTGCCTTCACAAAAAAGCCGATACCAGCAGCCATAGGAATAATAGACGATGAAGCTATCGCCAGTGAAATAGGCAGCCCAAATCCTATTAGTCCTATAACGACGGCTGTGACTAGCATCAGACAGCTTAAGGCTAACATAGAAATAGCTATCGCTTTGAATGCAGTTGATGGTTTTCCTTCTAATAACTTAGCCTTATTAGAATAGTCTTGTATAGACATATCCCGGATTAGTAGGGATGTTGTGTCATTTAATAGGCTAATGAGTTCTGCATCAGGTACTTTGTTTAATTGCTTACAGCTCTTAACTTCTTCCAATAAGTTTTCTATAGCTTGATGATAAAGCTTGTTTTTAGGTTCATTTTTGGCCTTATTTAACTGTGATAGGGCGAGTTCAAAGGAAATAAGTTGATGCCAGACTGAGTTTTTGGCAATAAGTTCGGGTTTATTTTCAGCTATTTGAAGAGTAATATTTTTTAATTTAAGTAGCTCTTCATCTGCAAAATTCTTAAAAATAAAAGAAATATCGGGGTTTACATTTTCTTCTAATTGAAAATCTTGTAATAAGGGATTTTCTACGTAAGGCCTTAAGACCTGTTCTGTAAGAAAGTTTCCTTTTATTTCAGCTTGCAGTTTTTCTAATTGTAATGTCCATTCACTCAATTGAATTTGTTTTTTAAGTTGCCCTAAAACAAGGTATTCGTCAGTAGGATTATTGGTCGGTTGGATTTTTAGCAACCTCGCTTTTAGCAAAGCCTTGCTCGTTTTATCTTCTTGTGTGGCATAAGGAAGCAATAATGCAGCACAATATTTTAAGGCAAGCTGCCTTATATTAGTAGTTTGGCTATCGTCTTTGAGAATATTTAAAAGGATATTTAAGTATTCATTTTCATCCATATGCAGAGAGTTTAGCAATTCTAAGGTCTTATAGCCTACAACGCTACTTTCATTTTTTAACAGAAATAAAATCTTTTTAGCTGCTTGTTCCCTATAAGTATTGTCTAATCCTGGAATAAAAGAACCTAATAAGCCAAGCCAGCTTAAGATGATATCTTGGTTTCTTTCCTCTTTAATATTGAACCTAGGAAAAAGCTTATTAAAAAAGTCTATCTTTTTTTCTATAGAAAGTTTAGGAACTAAACTTTTAAGCATATTTAGTATACTAATATGCTCATTTGGATTGTCTAAACGGGTAAAAAACTTAGTTATAATGTAGTTTGGTTTTTTTTCATTCAGAAGAGCTAAGGCTTCCGCTGCTTTATCACAAATATCCGAATCTTTATTTATTAAAGAAAAGAAAAGCATAGGTAAAGCAAGCTCTTGTTGTTCTTCATTTACGAGAAGTGTAAAGACGCCAATTGCTTTTGTAATCTCTCCATACCAATCCCGCTTATAAATGCTCAAACAGTTGCGAAGTTCGAGAAGTACTGCGTTTTGTAGCCCATCATCGAGATTTGAAGACACTTCAATAAGGCCTTTTGCTATATTGGCATAAAATCGTTGATCCATATACGTTTTCAAATTCGCCAAAAGGCGAGGAATTACTTTACTCCAGTGCTTTTGATTAATTAAAGGTAGTAAAACTGCTAATGCATTGATTGCATCATCGTTCTCAATGTTTTTTCTTCTTTGGGGTTCCGTAATAGATAAAAGCTTAATAACTGCCTGATCTTTCTGTTCTTCACTAAGAAGATAAGCGATGCCCGTCAGCGCTCTTGCTGAGGACACGCGCATACTGTAGTCAGAATGGTCCAATCGCGCCAAAATATAGGGGATAGCTTCTTGTTGCGCTGAGGGCGAGAGTTCAGGTATTAGGGCATCAAAAACTTCAGTTAAACCTTCATTTTTTGAATAGGGGTGAAGAGCAGATAGCAATTTATCTTGATGCTCTTTATCAAGTTTAGGTATTATTATTCTTATAATATATTCTTTTTCATTGGCTAACTTAGTGTTTTTCAAAAAGTGCAAAAGAACATTTAATACTTGATTTTTTTCATTTTTATCTAACTCATTTGCCAGGGCAACAAGTACATGGGCTGCATTACAGCAAGTACGAAACTTTTCTCTACTCAAACGAGCTAGAAGAGAATAAATTAACATTTCCCTTGTTGTTTTACTTAATTTAGGTGTTATAGCGATAAAAGCGTTTATTGTACGGCTAACTCCCCAAACAGAGTTGTCCAAATAAGTCAAAAGATTATATATAATTTTCTCTTGTTGTGTAGCATCAAATATTGATATTGATAGGTCAAGATGATGGATTAATGTATCAGATAGATCTTCATCAGAAGAATGGATATTAACAGATGAAAAAACTGCACTTAATATCTTTTCTTTTGAGTTTATGTTAAGTAGGGG